>JAFECO010000030.1 GCA_018242085.1 Pseudomonadota bacterium | reverse complement strand
TTCCCGCAGCCGGCTGTGCGCATAAGCGCCCATGACCAGAAGATCGGCGTCGCATTCATAAGCGAGGTTGCGAATGGCATGGGGACCGCCGCCGGGCTCGGTCAGGCGGATCTCGGTCTTGAAGCCTTTGCCGGTCAGATATCCGGCAAGACGCGCCGCCGACCCGGCACTCGCGTCCTGCGTGACGCCGCGGTCCGGCGCGGTGAGGATGAAAAGCCGCTCCGCCCCCGCAAGGAGCGGCTCGGCGGCGGTGACGGCGCGCGCCGCTTCCGCGCTTTCCTTCCAGGCGATGGCGACGGTCTTGCCCAGCAGCGACGGCGGCTTGGGCGGGGCCAGCAGCAGCGGCCGCCCCGACGCCAAAAGCACCGTGCGGATTCGCTCCACCGAAAGTTCCTGATCGCGTCCCATCACCGTCAGATCGTGATAGCGCGCCTGGGCAAGCAGCGTGTCGGACAAGGATGCGGTTTCTTCCCAGGCAAGGGTCACCGGACAGTCCTTGCCGATGCCGTGGCGCTTGTGAGCCTCGTCATAAGCTTCGCGCGCGTGGCGCGCACGAAGCCTTTCTTCCTCGCGGATGCGGGCAATGCTGTCGCTGATGTTAAGGCCGGGCCGGGGAAACCCCAGGGAGGCGGCGGCAGCCGCGTCCACCACATCGATGCGGGCGCGCAGGGCGAGGACGTGCCCACCCTCGATCCGGGCCGCGGCGATGGCGGTATCGAGCACCGTGCGGTCGCTGGAGAGGCCGGATAGAGAGGCTAGAATGATGCGCACCACGGCAACCACTCCGTCAGTGGGAGAGAAGAAGGGGAAGCGGCGGATTGTTCAGCACGCCCAAGGTGGCACCGCCCAGAATGAATTCGCTGAGCCGCGAATGGCCGTAAGCGCCCATCACCAGAAGGTCGGCCCCGATTTCCTCCGCACCCCTGAACAGGCAGGACGCGATCGTCGCGGACCGGCTTTGCATCCGGTGATGATTGAAAGACAGGCCATGGGCGCGCATGAATTTTTCCAGATCGGTGGCCGTGGTGGTGGCGCCGATATCTTTTTCATCCGTCACCGTCACGAAATGGATCTCGTCCGCCAATGCGAGCAGAGGCAGCGCGTCCTTGAGGGCGCGTGCCGCTTCACGGCTGAAATCCCAGCCCACCACCACACGCCCCGGCCGGATCAAAGGCCGGCCCGCCGGCAGGAACAGCGAAGGGCGGCCGGACTGGAAGATCGCGGCATGGATGAGGCGATAGTCCAGGGTCTCCGGTCCGGGCGCGGGAAAAATGGTCAGATCGTGCAGGCGGGCCAGATCGACCAGCTCCTGCACCGGCATGTTGAGGCGGGTAAGACCGCGCCGCAGGTCCAGCGCGACCTTCTTGCGGCCGCAGAGCTCGGTCAGTTTCTCGCAAGCCTTGCCGGCATTCTTTTCGCTGTCGGCGGCGATCTCCGCCATCACCTGCATATAGTCGGCAACGAAGCCGCCCATCATCGGGCGAAAGCTTGACGGATCGCTGTCCAGCTGGGGCACCTGGGCCGTCAAGGCGCTGCCCAAAAGCGCGGCAATGGCGACCGCACCCTCCAGAAGCTGGTCCCGTGCCGGATCGGGAAAAGTGGGAACATGGAGCAGGGTCTGGCGGATGCTCATGTCGAGCCCTCCAGGCCGTGTCCGGGCATCATGCGGGCGATCAACGCGTCGCGTAGAATCCATTGATGGTACAGCGCGGCAGCAATGTGACCCGCCGCCAACCCGATCAGGGCATAGGCGCCAAGTTCATGCAATTCGGTGAGGGGGCGGAAAATCTCGGGCGTGCGGGCAAGGAAGGCCGGCAGCTGAAACAGGCCGAAATCCAGGCCGCGCCCCCGGTAGAAAAGCGTGGGCAGGCCGATCAACGGAACCGCCAGCATGAGAAAGTAGAGCAGGGCGTGCGTCAGCTTCGAAAGGCGCTCCATCCAGGCGCTCATGCTCTTCGGCGGGGGCGGCGGGGGATGATCGAGGCGCCAGCCGATCCGCATCAAGGTGAGGAGCAGGACGCCCAGACCCAGCAGGCTATGGGCGTTCACCACGGCGTCCTTATAGGCTTTGGGAAAATCGTCCACCGTCAGGCCCAGCAGAAAGGCGATAGCGATCAAAAAGGCGATAGCCCAATGTAGAAAAATGGCAACCCGGTCGTAACGGGTGACGGCGGTCAATCCGGTCTGCATCGACGCCTCCTTTTGTTCCCGAGTCAGGTTAGCGGCACGGCGGATTGGGGGCCTTGCGCCCGATCAAGCGCGCATCGAGCCGTCTAGACCGAGAGGGAATGGAGCGCCTTGCCCGCAGGCAGGTAGCGATCGAAGGCCGCCGCGACGATGCGAACGGCCGACCGCCATTCGGGCATCATGGCGACCCGGCCGTTTTGAACCGAAATGATCCCGCTTCGCGCCAGCCGCTCCAGATTGCCGAACGCGTCGCGGAAGGCTTCGCGGTCAAGGCCATAGGAGCGGGCGACGGCATCCAGGTCGACGGTCATGTCGCACATCAGGCTTTGAATCGCATCCCGATGCATGCGGTCGTTCTGGCTGAGGCGAATGCCGCGCGCCACCGGCAGCTTTCCATCCGCCAGCAGCACGCGATAGGCGGGCACGGCGGCGGCATTCTGCACATAACCCTGGGGCAGGGATCCGATGGAGGAAGCCCCCAACCCGATCAGGCTTTCGGCCCTGTCCGTGGTATAGCCCTGGAAATTCCGGCAGAGCAGGCCCTGGGTTTTGGCCTGGGCGAGGGAATCGCCGGGCTTGGCGAAATGGTCCAGGCCGATGGCCATATAACCATGGGCGCAAAGCGTTTCGCGGGCCAATTCCGCCATCCGGAAGCGCGCCTCGATGTCCGGCAGCTTGTCGGCGGGGATCAAGGCCTGGTGCTTCTTGAAGCTGGGAACATGGGCATAGCCGAAAACCGCCAGACGGTCGGCATCGAGCGTGAGCGCGAAATCGAGCGTTTCCTTCCAGCTTTGCAAAGTCTGATGGGGAAGCCCGTAGAGCAGATCGATGTTGATGCTGCGGACGCCGGCCCGGCGCAGCAGCGCGATCGCCTGTTCCGTTTCCTGATCGCTCTGGATGCGATTGATGGCGCGTTGGACTTGCGGATTGCAATCCTGCACGCCGATGCTGGCGCGATTGACGCCGATGGCGGCGAAGGCTTCCACCACGTTCTCGGTCAGGCCGCGCGGGTCCGCCTCGATCGCGATCTCGGCATCGGGAAGAATATCGAAATGCGCATGCAAGCACTCACCCAGGCGCCTGATATCCGCCGGGTCGAGCATGGTGGGGGAACCGCCGCCGAAATGGATGTGCCGCACGGCGTGGCGCCCGGTCAGGGCCTTGGCGACCAGCGCGATCTCCTTTTCCAGCAAGGCGCAATAGTCGCGGACCGGCGCATAGTGATTCACCACCGAGGTGTGGCAACCGCAAAACCAGCAAAGCGTGTCGCAAAAGGGAATGTGCAGATAAAGCGAGAGAGGCAGGTCCGGCGGCAATTCCGCCAGCCATTCGCGATAGGTCGAAGGTCCCACGGCATCGCTGAAATGGGGTGCGGTGGGATAGCTGGTGTACCGCGGCACCTGGGCGGAAAATACGTCCGAGATCGTGGTCATGTCGCTTTTCCTCGCGGCGCCCAGGAAAGCGCCCATCGGGATGGCGAGGATTGATCCGGAACAAACGCGTCCTTTCGCCGCGCGGCCCCCCTGCGACGGCGCGATGTTGCCCGGGTTGATCCGGATCAAGGGCGTTTTGTGCGCCGCCCCTAAGAAGGTGCCAGGACCATAGGGGCTTTCATGCGCGTTCTTATCAAATCCGGATTTTTGGCCGGTCTGGCACTCTGCGTTTTTGGCGGTTTCGGCAGTGCCGCCTGGGCGGACGAGGCCAATGCCGGTCCGGCGGGCCATTTCCAGCTCCGCTTGCGCGGCGTGGGCGTGCTGCCTTCGCCGTCCGCCAAAATCGCCATTAATGGCGTCAACATCGGCGGAACCACCAAGGTAACGGACTCGGCCGTGCCGGAAGCGGACCTGACCTATTTCCTCACGCCCAATATCGCGGTCGAGGCCATTGCCGCGGTCACCAAGCATTCGGTGAGCAACAGCGTCGCGGGGCCAGTGGGAAGCGTCTGGCTGCTGCCGCCGACGGTGACGGCGCAATATCACTTCGATCCCAATGGCGCCATCCGTCCCTATGTCGGCGCGGGCATCAACTACACGGTCTTTTTCGACGCGCGCAGCGCGCTGCCCAATATTTCATTCGCCAACAATGTGGGCTGGGCCCTTCAGGCAGGCGCCGACATTCCCATGGGCGATGGACCCTACTTCCTGAATGTGGACGTCAAGAAGCTGTTCCTCTCCACCACCATCAAGGCCGCAGGCGGCGCGGTGCGCGCTTCCGCCACGCTCGATCCCTGGCTGGTCGGCGCCGGCGTCGGCATCCGGTGGTGAGTTGGATATGGACCGCGACGCCACTGCAAAAATCTGAGCTTTAGGGGAAGCCAAGCCATGCAAATCACGCAAGCGCAAACTGCACAATCGCCTTGGCGTTTCGATCACTATTTCGTGCCGCTGGTGATCTTCCTGGGCCTGCTGGCCGCCATCGTCGAGGCGGCGCGTTCGCCGGATCCGCGCATGATAATGCAGGCCTGGACCTTCGGGGCCTGCATGGCGGCGTTCGGCGCCTGGTATATGAAAACCTATGTCGGCCGCACGCCGGCCGACGAAAAGAATTTCTATGCCGATGCGGTGATCAAGGCGGGCGTGATCGCGTCCACTTTCTGGGGCGTCGCCGGAATGCTGGTGGGCGTGATCATCGCGCTGCAACTCTGCTTCCCGCATTTTCTCTATTTCCCCGATCTGCCCTGGACCAATTTCGGCCGCATGCGGCCACTTCATACCTCGGCCGTGGTTTTCGCCTTCGGCGGCAATGTCCTCATCACCACCTCTTTCTATGCCGTGCAGCGGACAAGCCGGGCGCGGTTGTTCGGCGGCTCGCTGCCCTGGTTCGTGATGTGGGGCTACAACATCTTCATCGTCATGGCCGGAACCGGCTATCTGGAAGGCATTTCCCAGTCGCGCGAATATGCCGAACCGGAATGGTATGCCGATATCTGGCTGACCCTGGTGTGGGTCTGCTATCTCCTGACTTTCCTGGGCACGCTCTGGAAGCGCAAGGAGCCGCACATCTATGTGGCGAACTGGTTCTATCTCGCCTTCATCGTCACCATCGCGGTTCTGCATATCGTCAACAATCTGGCGATGCCGGTCTCGTTCCTGGAAACCAAGAGCTATTCGCTTTTCTCCGGCGTGCAGGATGCGCTGACCCAATGGTGGTATGGCCATAATGCGGTGGGCTTTTTCCTCACCGCCGGCTTTCTCGGCATCGTTTATTACTTCATCCCCAAACAGGCGGAACGGCCGGTTTATTCCTACCGGCTTTCCATCATCCATTTCTGGAGCCTGATCTTCATCTATATCTGGGCCGGTCCGCATCACCTTCTCTATACGGCGCTGCCCGAATGGGCCCAGACCCTGGGCATGACATTCTCCGTGATCCTGTGGATGCCCAGCTGGGGCGGCATGATCAACGGGCTGATGACCCTGTCGGGCGCCTGGGACAAGCTGCGCACCGATCCTGTGCTGCGCATGCTGGTGGTGTCGGTGGCCTTTTACGGCATGGCCACCTTCGAAGGCCCGGTGATGTCGGTGAAGGCGGTCAATGCGCTTTCCCATTACACCAATTGGACCATCGGCCATGTCCATTCCGGCGCGCTGGGCTGGGTCGGCTATATCAGCTTCGGCGCGCTCTACTGCCTGGTGCCCTGGCTGTGGAAGAAGAAGCTTTATTCCAATGCCCTGGTGGAATGGCACTTCTGGATATCGACCATCGGCATCGTGCTCTACATCACCTCCATGTGGGTGGCGGGCATCATGCAGGGCCTGATGTGGCGGGCCTATAACGAGTTCGGCTTCCTGGAATACGCCTTCTCCGAAGTCGTGCTCGCCATGCACCCCTATTACATCATTCGCGCCATCGGCGGCCTGCTCTACCTGACCGGCACCCTGATCATGGCGTTCAATTTGTGGAAGACGGCCACGAGCGGCCAGCCGGCCGCTGCGGCCCAGCCCGTTCTGGCGGCGGAGGCGGCGTGATGAATCATTCCTGGCTGGAACGCAATTCGATCCTGCTTTTGATCGGCATCATCTGCGTCATCGCGGTCGGCGGCGCGGTGGAGATCGCGCCGCTCTTCTGGGTGGGCGGCACGGTGGAGAAAGTATCGGGCATGCGGCCCTATACGCCGCTGGAGCTGGAAGGCCGCAACATCTATGTCCGCGAAGGCTGTTATGTCTGCCATAGCCAGCAGATCCGCACCCTGCGCGACGAGGTGGAACGCTATGGCCATTACAGCCTGGCGGCGGAAAGCATGTACGACCATCCCTTCCAATGGGGCTCGGAACGCACCGGCCCCGATCTGGCGCGGGTGGGCGGCAAATATTCGGATCAATGGCACAAGGGGCATTTGATCGATCCCCGGTCGGTGGTGCCGGAATCGATCATGCCGCCCTACAAATTCCTTTTCTCCACGCCGCTCGACTATCGCGACGTGCAGGCCTTGCTGAAGACCAATCGCGAAGTCGGCGTGCCTTATACCGACGAGCAGATCGCCCATGCCAAGGAAGATCTGGTCGCGCAGGCCGATCCGAACGGTGACGGCGTGGATGCGTTCGAGAAGCGCTATGCCAAGGCGCAGTCGCGCAATTTCGACGGCAATGGCGCCGAGGTGACGGAAGGCGCGGCCCTGATCGCCTATCTGCAGATGCTGGGCACCTTGATCGACTTCAAGGCCTATCACGCCGACGCACCGGAAAATCGGAGGTGATGATGGAACGCTGGGCCTATGAAGACGTGCTGGCCTTCGCCCAAAGCTGGGGCGCGGTCTATTTCACCCTGATGTTCCTGGTCGCCTTTGCCTATGCCTGGTGGCCCAAAAACCGGGCGCGCTTCGAAAAAGCGGCTCATATTCCTCTCAAGGAAGAAGACTGATGGCCAAGAGAGAAGTCGACGAAGTCTCAGGCACCGAGACCACCGGCCATGAATGGGACGGCATCAAGGAACTCGATACGCCGATGCCGAAATGGTGGCTGGGCCTCTTCTATGCCTGCATCGTTTGGGCGATCGGCTATTGGGTGGTCTATCCGGCCTGGCCGACCTTGAGCGGCTATACCCATGGCATGCTGAACCATTCGCAGCGCGATGACGTCACCGCGAATGTGGCGGCGCTGAAATCGGCCCGCTCGGTAAAAGAAGCGGCGCTGCGCGATGCCTCCCTGGCCGACATCCAGCGCAATCCGGAATTGCAGCAATTCGCCATGGCGGCGGGCAAGACCTTGTTCGGCGACAATTGCGCGCCATGCCATGGCGCGGGCGGGCAGGGCGCGCGCACCTATCCCAACCTCAATGACGATGTCTGGCTGTGGGGCGGCAAGCTTTCCGACATCCAGCACACCATCACGGTGGGCATCCGCTCGACCAGCCCCGACACCCGCCAGTCGCAAATGCCCGCTTTCGGCCATGACGGGATGCTGAAGCCGGCCGAGATCGGCGATCTGGCGGAATATGTGGTCCATCTGTCGGGACGCCCGGCCAATGCCAAAGCCGTCAGGCGCGCGACCAAGCTGTTCGCCGACAATTGCGCCATGTGTCATGGCGCCGACGGCAAGGGCAACCGCAGCATGGGGGCGCCGAACCTGACCGACAATGAATGGCTCTATGGGCCGAACCGCGAGGACATCGCCGACCAGATCACCAACGGACATGGCGGCGAGATGCCGACATGGGGCGGACGCCTGTCGCCGGAAGAGATCAAGGCGCTGGCCGTCTATGTCCATAATCTGGGTGGCGGGGAGTAGCGGACGCGATGGATTTTCTCCCGCCCCGCAACGATGCCTTTTCGGCGCCCGCCATGGCGGCCGAAGGGGTCGCGCGGTCGGATGCGGTTGCCTCCAACAGCGCCGCCAATCGCAAGCTCTTCAAATCGCGGGTGCCCATCTATCCCAAGGAAGTGGATGGCCTCTATCGCAATCTGAAATGGGCGATGATGGCCATCACGCTCAGCATCTATTACCTGACGCCATGGCTGCGCTGGAATCGCGGGCCGGGCGCGCCGGGCCAGGCGGTGCTGGTCGATCTGGCGCATGAGCGGCTTTATTTCTTCTTCATCGAGATCTGGCCGCAGGAAGTCTATTACATCACCGGCCTTTTGATCATGGCCGCGGTCTCGCTGTTTCTCATCAATGCACTGTTCGGGCGCCTATGGTGCGGCTATTCCTGCCCCCAGACGGTCTGGACCGATCTTTTCATTTGGGTCGAGACCCGCATCGAGGGCGATCGCGCCGCGCGTATCCGCCTGGCCGCAGCGCCCTGGACGGCGGGCAAGGTGGCGAAACGCGTCTCCAAACATGCCATCTGGCTTTTGTTCGCCGTGGGCACGGGCGGCGCCTGGGTGTTCTATTTCAACGATGCTCCCACCCTGTTCCATCAACTGGTGACGGGCGCCGCCAGCCTGGGCAACTATGCCGCCATTGCCGGTCTCGCCTTCACCACCTATTCGCTGGGCGGCCTGATGCGCGAGCAGGTCTGCACATATATGTGTCCCTGGCCCCGCATCCAGGCCGCGATGACGGATACCGAGGCGCTGGGCGTCACCTATCGCCGCGACCGGGGCGAGCCGCGCGGCCCGCACAAGAAAGGCCAACCCTGGGAAGGCCGCGGGTCCTGCATCGACTGCAACCAATGCGTCGCCGCCTGTCCCATGGGGATCGATATCCGTGACGGCGCGCAGCTGGAATGCATCAATTGCGGCCTCTGCATCGATGCATGCGACGACATCATGATGCGCATCGAATTGCCCAAGGGGCTGATCGCCTTCGATACTGAAGCGAATGTGGAGCGCCGCCTGGCAGGCAAGCCCGCCCGCTTCCGCTTCCTCAGGCCGCGCACCGCGCTCTATGGCGGCATCCTGGTGCTGGTGGCGGCGATCATGCTGCTCACTTTGTCCTTCCGCCACACCTTGGATCTTGATGTGATGCGGGACCGCAATCCCAACTTCGTCACCCTGGCCGATGGCGCCATCCGCAACGCCTATACGCTGAAGCTGATGAACCGGACGGGACAGGCGCGCACGCTCACCCTGTCCGTGAACGGCATCACGGCGCGCAGCGTCAATGTGATCGGTGTGGGCGACGTGAAGGGAGCGGTGCCGCTGGTCGTAGACGCCGACAAGGTGCGGACCCTCAGGGTGCTGGTGACGGTGGCCAAGCCCGATCTGGCGGCAAGCCATGCCCTGAATTTCACCCTCGGCGACACAAACGGCAAGGAAAGCCGGAATGTCGCGGCGATCTTCGTTCCGGGAGACGTGAAATGAAAAGGACCTTGACGGGCCGGGGCGTGCTTGTCTGGCTGGCTTTGTTCTTCGGCGTGGTGATCCTGACGGATGTGATTTTCGTCACCGTCGCGGTCAAGACTTTTCGCGGCGAGGACGAAGCCAAGCCCTATCTGCAAGGCATCGCTTATAACCAGACCCTGGCCCGCCGGGCCGAGCAGGCCGAGTTGGGCTGGCGCGCGGTGATCGCCGCCGAGCGGAGCGGCGACAAAGGCGCCGTGGTCGATTTGGATGTGGTCGATTCCAATGGCGCGCCGAAGGCCGGTCTGGTTCTGACCGGGGAGTTGCGCCATCCCTCCGACGAGAATCGGGATCGCCCGATCCGCTTCCGGGAATTGTCGCCCGGCCATTACCGGAGCGAAGTCGAGAATGTGCGGCCGGGCGACTGGGATGTGATCGCCCGCACCGAGCAGGGGATCCCGTTCGAAGCGAGTCGCAGATTATGGGTGCCATAGGTCTTTCCGGTTTCCGGCCAGAATTGGCCGACGATCCGTCCCGCTATCTGAAAGAGACGAGCGCGGGCGAAGAACGTTTCGATGTGCTGGTGAAAGGCGCCCGCTGCGCAGGCTGCATCGCCAAGATCGAACGCGGCGTGAAGGCGGTGCCCGGCGTGCGCGACGGCCGGCTCAATCTCTCCACCGGCAAGCTGGTGGTGACGGGCAGGAGCCTCAAGCCGGAAACGATCCTGCGCTATATCCGGGATCTGGGCTATGACGCCCAGCCTTTCGACGCCGGCGAGATGCTGGATGCGGGCGACCGCGAAGGCCGCTTTTTGCTGCGTTGCCTGGCGGTGGCCGGTTTCGCCACCGTCTTCACCATGGGTCTCACCGATGCCATCTGGTATGGCGGCGGAGATCTGGGAGGAGAGGCGCGGCGCAATTTCTTCTGGCTGGCCGGCGCCGTCGCCATTCCCGCCACGCTCTACAGCGGACAGCCCTTCTTCCGGGCGGCCTGGCGGAGCATCCGTGCCGGGCGCGCGGGCATGGATGTCCCGATCAGCCTGGCGCTGATTTTGTCGCTGGGCATGAGCATCTACCAGACCGCGACGGACGGGGTGCATACCTATTTCGATGCTTCGGTGATGCTCACCTTCCTGCTGTTGATCGGCCGCTATCTCGATCACCGGTTGCGGGACCGGGCGCGGGGCGCGGCGCGGCATCTTTTGGCGATGCAGACCTTGCTGGTGCGGCGGCAAGCGCCGGACGG
>JAFECO010000309.1 GCA_018242085.1 Pseudomonadota bacterium | reverse complement strand
CGCTGCTGGACGAGGTAGCGCCTAAATAGCGGCTGACCATTCCGCTTGCACTGTGACGTCGCGCTCCAAAGGCGCGTGCTGCCGGGCGGCAGCTTCGAATTCATCCCGCATCAGGAGCCGTGAAAGCGCCCATACGGCGGCGCCACGCACCAGCGCAGAAGGATCGTTCAGCAAGGCACGCGCTTCGGCGGCCAACGCCGCATCGCCGCTGTTACCGATCGCGATCAAGACGTTGCGCAGGAACCGCGCCCGGCCGATCCGCTTGACCGGCGATTTGCGGAAAAGCGTGCGGAACCCTTCATCGTCCAGCCGCGCCAATTCGCGGAGCGGGGGGGCTCGCAAATCCGCGCGGGGCTGCAATTTCATCTCGCGGGCGTGCCGCGCGAATTTGTTCCAGGGGCACACGGCCAGGCAATCGTCGCAGCCATAGATGCGGTTGCCGATCGCCGCGCGAAATTCCCGCGGAATGGGGTCCTTGTTCTCGATGGTGAGATAGGAAATGCAGCGCCGCGCATCCAGGCGATAGGGCGCGGGAAATGCCTTGGTGGGGCAGATGTCGAGGCATTGATGGCAATTGCCGCAGTGATCGGTTTCGGCCTGGTCGGGCGGCAATTCCAGCGTGGTGAAGATCGAGCCCAGGAACAGCCAGGAGCCGAACTCGCGGCTCACCAGATTGCTGTGCTTGCCTTGCCAGCCCAATCCGGCCTTTTGCGCCAGCGGCTTTTCCATCACGGGCGCGGTGTCGACGAAGACTTTCACGTCGGCGCGCGCTTTCTCGAAGATGAACCCCGCGACGGCCTTCAGCTTCTTCTTGACCAGATCGTGATAGTCCTCGTTCTGGGCATAGACCGAGATCGCGGCTTTGTCCTTGGCCGCCAGGATTTCCAGGGGATCGCGATCCGGCCCGTAATTCAGTCCCAGCACGATGACGGAGCGGGCGCTTCGCCACAGGGTCTGCGGATCGGCGCGCTCGTCCGCGCGCGTTTCCATCCACTCCATCGCGCCGTGATGGCCTTCCATCAGATAGGCATGAAGACCTTCGCGATTGCGCGGCGCGGCCCGGGCATCGGTTACCCGCACAATGTCGAAACCCTCAGCGAGCGCGCGCTTGACGATGAGTTCTTTGATTTCGGTCGCATGTCCGGACGGGAAAGTGGTTCCCACTTTCCCTGGCCGATGCTCCTGGTTAAAAATCGAGTTCGGCATAGTGGGAAACAGGCGGTTGACCCGGCACCCGGTCGGCCAGGATGGACCGGAAGCTGGGGCGCGATTTCATTCGCACATACCACTCATTGGCGGCGGCAAATTCGCTCCACGGCACTTCGCCGAAATAATCCAGCGCCGAAAGATGTGCTGCTACCGCCAGATCGCCCAAGGCTGGCGCGCGTCCCGACAGATTGCCGCCCGCTTCCATCGCCCGGCCGATCGCGGCCAGCGCCAAGCGCAATTCGTCCCGTCCGGTGCGCACGACATTCATGTCGGGCGCGCGGCGGCCTGGCGCGCCGGTGAAACGCTGGCCCGCCTTTTCGTAAAGGATGCGTTGCGTCACCTGTTCGTGGAACGGCCCCATCGCCCAGTCCAGCCAGCGCAGGCTGGCGCGGCGTTCACCCGGATCTTCCGGCGCCAGGGGACGCTCCGGATAGTTGGATTCCAGGTGATCGACGATCGCCCAGATGCCTTCGGCGCGGGTGCCATCCAGGTCGATGAAGATCGGCATGGGATTGCGGGCGTCCTCGGCATGGGCCGGATCGCAAGCGACACGCTTTTCGGCCACCAACAGCCGGGCAAGGCGGCAACTGGGCGAGAGCATCAGATGGATCAGGCGGCGCATGGTTTGCTTTTACAGGGCCAGAGGAAACGCGGCGAGGTCTTCTAGGCGGCGTTTCTATTTAACGCAAAAATCCAGATTGTCCCTGGTCACCATGCCCGCCCGGTCGATCAGGATCAGCGAGCGGGAGGCGACATAAGGCCCCGGCCGGGCGGCGTTCCATTTGTTCGGGTCCGGCAGGATGGCGGTCAGGCGGGCCGCCTGGCTGCGGGTCAGGCGCGCCGCGTCGACGCCGAAATAGGCCCGCGCCGCCGCGTCCGCGCCGAAATTGCCGTGCCCCCAGTCCACCAGATTGAGATAGGCCTCCAGAATTCTCTTTTTGGGCCACAAGGCTTCGAGAAGGACGGTGAGATAGGCCTCGATGCCTTTGCGGATCCAGCTGCGCACCGGCACCAGAAACAGGGTCCGCGCGGTCTGCTGCGAAATGGTGCTGGCGCCCCGAAGACGCTTGGCCGGATTGCGCTCATGCGCCGCCATGGCCTGGTCGATGGATTTCCAATCAAAGCCATTATGGCTGCAGAAATTCTGATCCTCGGACCCGATCACGGCCCGGCCCAGAAAGGATGGAACATTGTCCGACCAACGGTAATGGGCGCCTTTGCCTTCGGCCAGGCTCCAGATCATTTGCGGCGTGCCGGGCAGGGGAACGAAACGGAAGACCAGGAGCAGCAGAACCGGCGCGGCGACCAGAATGACGAACAGCGCCAAGAGCAACTTGCCCAGCCAGCCCGCTTGCCTGATTCCCGCCCGCCCCATGGACAAGACAATACCAAAAGTTCGGGAAGCGGCGATGGCATGAGGGGCCGGGCGATGCTACCTGTGGCCGGTCTTCCGGGAATCTCTCAATGCATGACATTCTGATTTCGATCTGGCTCGGCATTGTCGAGGGCCTGACCGAATTCATTCCCGTGTCTTCGACGGGCCATCTTTTGGTGGCCGAGCGGCTTTTGGGGCTTTCCGACAATTGGGAAGCCTTCACGGTCGTGATCCAGCTTGGCGC
>JAFECO010000308.1 GCA_018242085.1 Pseudomonadota bacterium | reverse complement strand
CGCGTCTCGCGGAAATTGCGGTAGACCGAAGCGAAACGCACATAGGCGACCTTGTCCAGGCTGGCCAGGGCCTGCATCACCAGCTCACCGATCATGTTGGCGGGAATTTCATTCTCGCCCATCGATTCCAGCCGGCGGACGATACCGGTGATCATGCGGTCCACCCGCTCGCGCTCGACCGGGCGCTTGCGCAGCGCATGATTGATCGAGCGCTCCAGCTTGTCGCGGTCGAAGCTTTCGCGCCGGCCATTCTTCTTGACCACGATCAGCTCGCGCAGCTGCACCCGTTCGAAGGTGGTGAAGCGTCCGCCGCATTCCGGGCAATGACGCCGGCGCCGGATGGCGGAATTGTCTTCCGAAGGACGGCTGTCCTTCACCTGGCTGTCGTCATGTCCGCAGAAGGGGCAACGCATCGGGGCCTCTCAATAGATCGGGAAACGGCGGCAAAGCTCGCCGACGCGGTCGCGCACGCTGGCTTCCACCGCGGCGTCACCTTCTTCATGGTTCTTGTTGGCAAGACCGTCCACCACTTCCACGATCAGTTTGCCGATCTCGCGGAATTCCTGCGGGCCGAACCCGCGCGTGGTGCCGGCGGGCGTGCCCAGCCGGATGCCCGACGTCACGAAAGGCTTTTCCGGATCAAAGGGAATGGCGTTCTTGTTGCAGGTGATGAAGGCCCGGTCGAGCGCCTTTTCCGTGAACTTGCCGTTCGCTTTTTTCGGCCGCAGATCCACCAGCATCAGGTGGTTGTCGGTGCCGCCGGAGACGATGTCGAGGCCCAGCGATTTCAAGGTCTCGGCCAGAGCGCGGGCGTTTTCGACCACATTCTTCGCATAGAGCTTGAAGCCGGGCTGCAGCGCTTCCTGGAACGCCACGGCCTTGGCGGCAATCACATGCATCAAGGGACCACCCTGAAGGCCGGGGAAAATCGCCGAATTGATCTTCTTGGCGATGGCTTCGTCATTGCTGAGGATCAACCCGCCGCGCGGACCGCGCAGGGACTTGTGGGTGGTCGAGGTCACCACATGGGCATGCGGCAATGGCGAGGGATGCGCCCCGCCCGCCACCAGGCCGGCGAAATGGGCCATGTCGACCATCAGATAGGCGCCCACTTCATCCGCGATTTCGCGGAAGCGCTTGAAGTCCCAGATGCGCGAATAGGCGGTGCCGCCCGCGATGATCAATTTGGGCTTGTTGGCGCGGGCGCTGGCCGCGATCTCGTCCATGTCCAAGAGATGATCGTCGCGGCGCACGCCATAGGGCACCACCTTGAACCATTTGCCGCTCATATTGACGGGCGAGCCATGGGTGAGATGCCCGCCCGCCGCCAGGTCGAGGCCCATGAAGGTGTCGCCCGGATTGAGCAGCGCCAGGAACACCGCCTGGTTCATCTGGCTGCCGGAATTGGGCTGCACATTGGCGAACTGGCAGTTGAACAGCTTCTTGGCCCGTTCGATCGCCAGGGTCTCGATCACATCGACATATTCGCAGCCGCCATAATAGCGTTTGCCGGGATAGCCTTCGGCGTATTTGTTGGTGAGGACGGAGCCCTGGGCCTCCAGCACCGCCTTGGAGACGATATTCTCGGAGGCGATCAGCTCGATCTTCTCGCGCTGGCGGCCCAGCTCGTCGGCGATGGATGCCGCGATTTCCGGGTCCGCTTCGGCCAGACCACGGGTGAAAAATCCGGAATTTTCCGAAATGGAATTGGCCATCGCCGACATCGCCACCACCTTGTTGAGAAGCCGGCCCGATCTTGATGGGGCCGGCACGGGTCGCGGATTTACCCTGCCCCGGGCACCAAATCTAGCGCGGCTTTTGGCCGTCCCCTAGAGGGCCCGAATCGGAGACAAAAACCAGGATTTCCGCGGTTTTTACCAATCTCCGAAGTCCCTATAGTAAAACCGGATTCTATATTTTAGAATGCAAGTATAGATGGCGCGGGATCAATAATCGCGCCCTGGGCACAAGGCAGTTCATGCGCGACGATCAACGCAACGACGAGGAAATCCTCAAGCTGGTGACGGAAATCGTCTCCGCCTATGTGAGCAAGAACCCGGTTGCCGCCGAAGACCTGCCCAATGTGATCAAGAGCGTCCATGCCACCCTTGGCGGTTTCCAGGGCGCCGAAGGCGTGGTGCTGGCCCGCCCGCCCGCGGTGCCGGTGAAAAAATCCGTGACGCCCGACTATATCGTCTGCCTGGAAGACGGCCGGAAACTGAAAATGCTGAAGCGCTATCTGCGCGCGCAATATGGGCTGACGCCGGAAGCCTATCGCGCCAAATGGAATCTGCCCGCCGACTATCCCATGACGGCGCCCAATTACGCCGCCCGGCGCAGCGAATTCGCCAAGCAGAGCGGCCTGGGCAAATCGGGCGGAGCAGCGGCCAGGAAAAGTGTGAAGCGTTCCGAGCAATAGCGAGGAACGGTTTTCCGTCCGGACGTGCGACGAAAATAAATTGCGCGACTAGGCCTTCTTTTCCATCACATATTTGAGCTTGCGGACAGCGGCCTGTCCCAGCGCATCGCGTCCGGCATTGGCGGGACCGACGATGGAAGCTTCGATGCCGGTGGCGGCATGAATCGCCGTCGCCTTGACGACGTTGCCCTGCGCCACGAACTCCAGAAAAATCTCGCCTTTATCAGGCGGCACGCGACAGCTTGTGCGCGTCCCAGACCGCATTGAGAGCCGCGATCAACTCTTCGATCATCTGATCGGAATGGGCTGGGGAGGGTGTGAGGCGCAGGCGCTCGGTGCCGCGTGGGACGGTGGGATAATTGATGGGCTGGACATAGATGCCATGCTCCTTGAGCAGCACATCGGTCAC
>JAFECO010000307.1 GCA_018242085.1 Pseudomonadota bacterium | reverse complement strand
TGGTATTTCGACATGATCAAGGAAGCCCTGGCGAATCTGGGAATTCCCAATCTGAATGTGATGTGCGAACCGGGCCGCGCGCTGGTGGCGCAAGGCATCTCGCTGGTGACCCAAGTGGTGATGCGCCGCGGCGACCGGCTTTATCTCAATGACGGCATTTACGGCAGCTTCGACGAACAGCGCTTTGCCGGCTTCGACGAGAATTATCCGGCCACCGCCGTCAGCTTGGACGCCAAAGGCAACGCCAAGCTGTTGTCGGGGGAGAAACGGCCGTTCCGCGCCTTTGGCCCCACCTGCGATTCCGCCGATGTGCTGCCGCGGCCCCAGATGCTGCCCGACGGCATCGCCAAGAATGATTTCGTGCTGTTCGACGCGATGGGCGCCTATACCGTCTCGTCCCGCTCGCCCTTCAACGGCTATTATCCCGACAGCTGGGCGATCATCGACGAATAGAGCGGATCAATTCGGGCTCTCAACCACATCGCCGCTGTCGATTGCGCCGCCCGGTAATGGCGAACGGAGATTGCCGCGCAACCGCGTCAGGCCCGCAAAAGCGCTGGGCACGCCTTCCGATGAAAAAGTCGGGCCGTCCATCAATTGATAATGCAGATGCGGGAACATCGACGTCCCGGAATTGCCCACAGCGGCAACCGTTTGGCCCGCCGTCACCGCATCGCCTGCCTTCACCGTGACGCTGCCCTGTTTCAGATGGCCGAGAATGCTGAAGAGCCCGTCGGCATGACGAATGACGACATGATTGCCCAGCACCAGGTTCGGACGATCCTTGAAGGTCGCGGGATCGAATTTGCCGTCATCGGCCTGGCTATTCTCGATCTCGACCACCGTGCCCGCAGCGGGCGCGCGAACCGGTAAGCCAAAGCTCAAATGATTTTCGTTGCGCGCCGCATCGCCGGCGACACGGCGGCCTTCAGCATCCACCCGGACCAGATCATAGGAATAGCGCATGGCATTGCTGGAGAAACCGAAGCCCATAATGTCGGGATTGCTGTAATCCCAGCGTCGGTGATGGGCCAATAGATCGTGGCCGTCCCACACCCAGACCTTGCCGGCCAGCGGCAGCATCAGCTTCAGGGCCGAAGCGGGCGGCGCGCGGAATTCGGCCTTGGCCGAAACCCTGATCGAAGCGCCCTTGCGGTCGGACGGCGACAGCTCGACTTCGACCCGCACGGATTTGGCGGCAATGTCGGCAGGAAGCAGAGGAAACGGATTGAACACTAGCCGCGCCTCGCCCGGCTTCAAGGGCGCGAATGCCAAGGTCTTCACCGATGGCGCGACGCCATTGCCGTCCACCCGACGCTCCAGCACGTCCCGTCCCGAAGCATCGGCGATGGTGACGCTGAGGCTCGAGACCTCCATCACTTTGTCGCCGTCATTGCGGACCAGGATATCGAAGTTGGCGCTGGGTCCGGCGGATGCCGGCTCCAGATAAGGCCGCTCCGGCAGAATCTTCACGGTCTGCGCCGTTGCCGTACCGGCAACAGCCAGCAGCAGGCCCGCGGTCGCGGCGGCCTTCAAACAGTTCATGGCTTTGTCCGATCTGGCGTTCAGAAATATCAGGGACGCGGAGGAGACGGCGGCGCAGGAGGCGGCGGCGGCGCAAACTCGTCCTCGCCCGCCAGCGCCTGTGCAACCTGATGGCGGATTCTGGCCTTCAACTTGGCCTTGGCGCGTTCCAGCTCGTCCGGCTCCGGCGCCCTGCCTTCCGCCACGGCGCGATCGACGACGGCGCCGATATCCTCGTCCGCCTGCGCATGGCGTTCGGAATGCCGGGTCTGGCGCGAGCCATCGGCGTGAATGATATCCCCGCTTCCGGCGATGGAGGTTTCGATCTTCCTGGGCTCGTTGCGCAGGATCACATCGCCGGAACCGTCGATCTCGACTTTCAAGGCATCGCGAGGGTCGATCTCGGCATTGCCGCTGCCGTGAATGCCCACATTGACGATGCCGGCGGCCAGGCGGCCCAGCTTCATGTCGCCGGAGCCTTCCACGGTCACCGTCAGGTTGCTGGTCGTGCCGGACGCTTCGAAATCGCCCGAACCGTCACCGACCACATCGACCCGCGATGCATCCTCGGGCGCGACTTCGACATTGCCGCTGCCGCTGATCTGCACATGCGCGCTCTTGGTGGCGAGCGCGCCCAGCTTGACCTCTCCGGATCCTTGCAGATCCACATCCAGCGATTTCGCGCTGCCGTTGGCCGTGACATCGCCGGAACCGGCCACCCGGACCGTCAGATGTTCCACCTTGGCGTCCGCCTGGATGTCGCCCGAACCTTCGATCGAAAGCCTGGTGTCGGGCTGCGCCAGTCCGGCGAGCCGCATATTGCCGCTGCCCCGCTGCTCGAAGGCGCGGAAGGGGCGGCCCGGCAATGTCACTTCCAGGCGCGGCGACTTGCCGAAATGGAAATTGCTCCGGCAATCGAGTCCCACCACGCCGCCCCGGACATAGACATGGGAGACCATTCCGGGATCGCCCTTGACCACCAATTGGTCGCCGCTGCCCGCCTGATAGGTGACGTCCGCGTGCATATCCACCGCGACCCGGTCGTCACCGCCATCCCAAGGCAAGGTGCGGCTGGTGACGGACCCGCCGGTTTCGCAGCTGGGCTGGCCGAAACTGCCGAAATCCAGAATGGCGTTCCCCACGGCTTGCCCGCCCAGCGCGAAGGCGCCCCCCAGCGAAACGGCGGAGATGGCGAAGCCGGATACTGCGATCAGTGCGAGCTTGCTGCGCATCTAGAGATTCTCCTGATCCAGGTCGTGGGCGATGCGGGCGCGGATGCGGGCCTTCAGCCTGTCCTTGGCGCG
>JAFECO010000306.1 GCA_018242085.1 Pseudomonadota bacterium | reverse complement strand
GGCGGCCAGCGCCAGCGGGTGGCATTGGCCAGGGCCCTGGCCGCCCGTCCGCCGGTGCTGCTGCTGGACGAGCCTTTCGGGGCGCTGGACCCGGTGACCCGCGAAGCGGTGGCCGCCGATGTCCGCCGGATCCACCAGCGCCTGGGCCTGACCACCCTGATGGTCACCCATGACATGACCGAAGCCTTGCTGATGGCCGACCGGATCGCGGTGATGCGGGACGGGCGCCTGATCCAGGTGGGAACGCCGCGCGAGCTGGCCTCCAGTCCCGCCGACGAATTCGTCACCCAGCTGATCGAAAATCCCCGCCGCCGGGCCCACGCCCTGGCCGAAATGCTGAACGCATGAACGACAGCGTTCGCGAAGCCTGGCGGCTTCTGCCCGACTATCTGGGTCAGCATGTCATTCTCAGCGTTTCGGCGCTGCTCCTGGGTGTGGCGGTGAGCCTGCCCTTGGGCATCGCCGCGGCCCGCAGCCGCCGCTTCGGCACGCCGCTTCTGGCGGCGGTGAGCGTAATTCAGACCATTCCCGGCCTCGCCTTGCTGGCGCTGTTCTATCCCCTGCTCCTGGCGCTCTCCGCGCTCACCCAGGATCTGTTCGGCGTTTCCATCCGCGCGCTGGGTTTTCTGCCCGCGCTTCTGGCACTGACGCTCTATGCCATGCTGCCGATCCTCCGGAATGTGGTGACGGCGCTGGACGGTCTGGATCCCGCCATCCTGATGGCGGCCAAAGGCGTGGGCATGACGCCCCGCCAATCCTTGTTCAAAGTCGAACTGCCGCTGGCAGCACCGTTGGTCTTGGCCGGCATCCGCACCGCAACGGTCTGGGTGGTGGGCATCACCACCCTGTCCACGCCGATCGGGCAGACCAGCCTGGGCAACTACATCTTCACCGGCCTGCAGATCGAGAATTGGGTGTTCGTGCTGTTCGGCTGCGTGGCCGCCGCCGCGCTGGCGCTGACCTTGGACCTGCTGCTGGCGGTGGCCGGTTCGGGGCTGGCGATGCGCTCGCGGGGACGGTTGATCGCGGCGGGACTGGGCCTCATCGCCGTGATCGCGGCGGCGCTGGCGCCGGAGCTGGCCCACCAACAGCCCGCCCATCAGGGCATCGTGATCGGGGCCAAGAATTTCGGCGAGCAATATATCCTCTCGCAATTGATGGCATCGCGCCTGCGTCAGGCAGGCTTTTCCGTAGCTGAGAAAAGCGATCTGGGTTCGACCATCGCCTTTCGGGCGCTCGGCGCGGGCGATATCGACGCCTATGTCGATTATTCGGGCACCTTGTGGGGCAACATTCTCAATCGCACCGACATGCCCGGCCGCCAGGCCATGCTGGATCAGCTTGCCGCCGCCTTGCAGAAGGATCACGGCATCCTCTCGCTGGGTTCGCTGGGTTTCGAGAATGCTTACATTTTCGCCATGCGGAAGGAACGCGCCGAAGCCCTGCACATCAAGAGCCTGGCCGATCTGGCGGCCCATCCGGATTTGCGCATCGGCGGCGATTTCGAAATCTTCTCCCGCCCCGAATGGCGGGCCGTGGCTTCGGCCTATGGCCTTGGCGCGATGAAGCGGCGGCAATATCAGCCCGATTTTCTCTACCGCGCGGTGATGAGCGGAGATGCCGATGTGGTATCGGCTTTTTCCAGTGACGGCCGCATCGCGCGTTACGATCTGGTCATCCTGGAAGACCCCAAATCGGCGCTGCCGCCCTATGACGCCATGCTGCTGGTGGGGCCGGCGCATGCGCATGACGCCAAATTCATCGCCGCATTGAAGCCCCTGATCGGCAGCATCTCCTTAACCCTGATGCAGCAGGCCAATCTTCGGGTGGACCGCGACCAGGACAAACAGACCCCGGCCGCTGCGGCGGCCTGGATGGATCAGCGCCTGCCGCATTGAATCCTGGCCCATGAATCGGGGCGGATTGACTTGTCAGGCCGGCGCGACAATAGAACAGCTTCGAATGTCACATTCGAATGTCACATGGGCTTCACATCATCGCGTGAAGTGCTGTTTGCCGGTTCAACATCAATGATCAAGGCTTGCCGGACATGAAGATCCTGCCGCCCGTTTCGATCGAAGCACGCCGCCTGTTGCCCAGCCGCTGGGACCTGTTGGCGGCGGTGCTGGTGCTTGGTTTTCTGGTCGCTTTCGCCGATGCCAGCCGCTTCCTGGTGCATCCCTTGAGCTCCATTTCCGGGGATTATCTGAAGCTCAATCCCGCCGATCTGCCCGGTTATGCGCTGCGCACCTCCCTGCGCATGTTGATCGCGATGGGCGTGTCCTTGGCCTTCACCTTCACCTACGCCACCTGGGCGGCGAAGAATCCCAGGGCCGGCACCTTGCTGGTGCCGCTGCTCGACATCCTGCAGTCGGTGCCGATCCTGGGCTTTCTGTCCATCACCATCGTCTGGTTCCTGTCGCTGTCACCGGGCCGTATCCTGGGCGCGGAGCTGGCCTGCGTCTTCACCGTCTTCACCGGCCAGGCCTGGAACATGGCCTTCAGCTTCTATCAGTCGCTGCGCACCGTGCCGCCAGAGCTGGAAGAGGCAGGCCGCATGTTCGGGCTGAACGCCTGGGCGCGCTTCTGGCGCATCGAGGCGCCCTTCGCCATGCCCTCCCTGATCTGGAACATGATGATGAGCATGTCGGGCGGCTGGTTCTTCGTCACCATTTCGGAAGCGATCAGCGTGGGCAAGACCAATATCGCGCTGCCCGGCGTGGGTTCCTGGATCGCGGTCGCCATCGCGCAGAAAAATCTTCCCGCCATCCTCTACGCCATCCTGGCCATGCTGATCGTGATCCTGATTTACGACCAGCTTCTGTTCCGCCCCCTG
>JAFECO010000305.1 GCA_018242085.1 Pseudomonadota bacterium | reverse complement strand
GATTGGATGCTGGAGTGGCGCCTCGGCGCATTCCGCCGCTGGCTGTCCATGAAGGAGCCGACCTGGGCGCGGGTGCATTATCCCGCCATCGATTATCAGGACGCCTATTACTACGCGGCGCCGAAGAACACGCCCAAGAAGCAGTCCCTGGACGAAGTCGATCCCAAGCTGCTGGAAACCTACAAGAAGCTTGGCATCCCTCTGCACGAGCAAATGGCGCTGGCGGGTGTCGCCGTCGATGCGGTGTTCGACTCGGTTTCCGTCGCCACCACCTTCAAGGAAAAGCTCAACGAAGCGGGCGTGATCTTCTGCCCGATCTCCGAAGCGATCCGCGACTATCCGGACCTGGTGAAGAAATATCTCGGCACCGTGGTGCCGGTGACGGACAATTTCTTCGCCACCTTGAATTCGGCGGTCTTTTCGGATGGCACTTTTGTTTATGTGCCCAAGGGCGTGCGCTGCCCGATGGAGCTGTCCACCTATTTCCGCATCAATGCCAGCGAGACCGGCCAGTTCGAGCGCACGCTGATCGTGGCCGATGAAGGCTCCTATGTCTCCTATCTGGAAGGCTGCACCGCGCCCAAGCGCGACGAGAACCAGCTGCATGCCGCGGTGGTGGAGTTGGTGGCGCTGGACAATGCCGAGATCAAATATTCCACGGTGCAGAACTGGTATCCGGGCGACGAGAATGGCTTGGGCGGAATCTACAATTTCGTCACCAAGCGCGGCGATTGCCGCGGTGCCCGCTCCAAGATTTCCTGGACCCAGGTGGAAACCGGATCGGCCATCACCTGGAAATATCCCAGCTGCATCCTGCGCGGCGACGAAAGCGTGGGCGAATTCTATTCCATCGCCATCGCCAACAATTACCAGCAGGCCGATACCGGCACCAAGATGATCCATCTGGGCAAGAACACGCGCTCGCGGATCATTTCCAAGGGCATCAGCGCGGGCAAGGCGCAGAACACCTATCGCGGCCTGGTCAGCGTTTACGGCAAGGCGGAAAATGCCCGCAACTTCACCCAGTGCGATTCCCTTTTGATCGGCGGGGAATGCGGCGCCCATACCGTGCCTTATATCGAAAGCCGCAATCCCTCGGCGCGCATCGAACATGAAGCGACCACCTCCAAGATCGCCGAAGACCAGCTCTTCTATTGCCTGCAGCGCGGCATCGGCCAGGAGGAAGCGGTGGCGCTGATCGTCAACGGATTCTGCAAGGAAGTGCTGCAGCAATTGCCGATGGAGTTCGCGGTCGAAGCGCAAAAACTGGTCGGTATTTCTCTGGAAGGCTCTGTGGGTTGAACATGCTGGATATCAAGAACCTTCACGTCGCGGTGGACGGCAAGGAAATCCTCAAAGGATTGAACCTCAGGGTCGAGGCCGGGCAGGTGCACGCCATCATGGGCCCGAATGGATCCGGCAAGTCCACGCTCTCCTATGTGTTGGCGGGGCGCGCCGGGTATGACATCACCGAGGGCAGCATCTCCTATAACGGCGAGGATCTTGGCGCGCTGCCGCCGGAAGAGCGCGCCGCCAAGGGCGTGTTCCTGGCCATGCAGTATCCGGTGGAAATACCGGGCGTCACCACCATGATGTTCCTGAAAAGCGCGCTCAACGCCCAGCGCCGCAGCCGCGGCGAAGCCGAGATGGATGCCATCGGCGTCCTCAAGACGGTGCGCAAGAAGGCCGCCGCGTTGAATGTCTCCGAAGAGATGCTGAAGCGCGCCTTGAATGTGGGTTTTTCCGGGGGCGAGAAGAAGCGGCTGGAAATCCTCCAGATGGCGTTGTTCGAACCCAAACTGGCGATCCTGGACGAGACCGATTCCGGCCTGGACATCGATGCGCTGCGTCTGGTGGCGGAAGGCGTCAACAGCCTGCGTTCGCCCGATCGCGCCATGCTGGTGATCACCCATTATCAGCGGCTTCTGGATTACATCGTGCCCGACCGCATCCATGTCCTGGCCAAGGGCCGGATCGTGGCCGAAGGCGGCAAGGAATTGGCTCTGGAACTGGAAGCCAAAGGCTATGAGCAGATCGTGAAGGACGCGGCATGACGGCGGCGCTTGCCCTTCCCACACGCCGGGTCGAGGAATGGAAATATTCCGACCTTGCGCGCGCTTTGGGGGACGCCGGATTCGGTGACGCTTCTGCGCGCGTTTCGGCCGGTAAAGTTCCGGCTGGGGTGGACGTCTTTGACCTGGACGAGCCGAACCGGCCCGATTGGGTGAAGGCGCATTACGGCAAGCTCGGCGGCAATTCCGTCAGCGCCGTGTCGCTGGCCAAGGCGCGGGGCGGGATCGCGCTGCGCATTCCCAAGGGAAAGATTATCGAGGACGTGCTGTCGCTGAATTTTTCCGGAGAAGGGCATGTGCGGGCCCTGCTGGTGCTGGAAGAGGGCGCGGCCCTGACCTTGTCGGAAGAGTTCGGTGCCGGTGAAACGCGCAACGCCGGATTGGAAATCGTGCTGGGCGCGAATGCCCGGCTGGACCATGTCCGCGTTTCGCCGATCTCCGACGCGGTCCAGGTGGAGGAAATCTCGCTGACCCTGGCGCGCGATGCGGTTTATCGTGCGCATTTTGCCAATTTCGGCGCCAAGCTGTCCCGGATCGAGTTGGCAATCGCGCTAAATGGCGAAGGCGCGGAAGCGCATCTGTCCGGCGTGAGTGTGCTGTCGGACCGACATGCGGATGTCACGACCCAGGTTTCCCATGCGGTGGGCCGCACCCAGAGCACGCAGCTTTTCAAGAAAGTGGTGAGCGGCAAGGCCCAGGCCGTCTATCAAGGCAAGGTCGTGGTCGCCCATGGCGCCAATGGATCCGACAGCCGCCAGACCGCCAAGGC
>JAFECO010000304.1 GCA_018242085.1 Pseudomonadota bacterium | reverse complement strand
GCGCTCAAGGACGCGCTGACCGCCAGCTTCGTGCAAGGCCGGGACGCGGTGCGCGACTGGAAAGCCATGCTGGCCCGGCTCAAGCAGGCCCGCGAAGGCCTGGCCGCGCACCCGCCCAAGGGCGTGGACATCGCCGAAGACCTCGCCTTCCTCGATTGGCTGGGGGACAATCACTTCACTTTTCTCGGCGCGCGCGATTACGCGTTGAATGCCGACGGCGCGTATGGACGCATCGATCCGGTGCCGGGCAGCGGGTTGGGCGCGCTCTCCAGCGAGGATGCGCGCGTGATCCGGCAAAGCGCGGAACGCCCGGCCCTGACCGGCGATGTGCGCGCCTATCTCGACCAGCCCGAAGCCTTGATCGTGACCAAATCCAATGCCCGCAGCCTGGTCCATCGCCGGGCGCACATGGATTATGTGGGCGTCAAGACCTTCGATGCGCAGGGCCGCTTCAATGGCGAGCATCGTTTCGTGGGCCTTTTCACCTCCAACGCCTACAATCTTTCGCCGCGCGATATTCCCCTCCTGCGCAGGAAATGCGCCGCCGTGATGCGCCGCGCGGGCTTTCCCCCCGCCAGTCATGACGGCAAGGCGCTGGCCCATATCCTGGACACGTTCCCCCGCGACGAGCTGTTCCAGATTTCCGAAGACGAATTGTTCGAAACCGCCATGGGCGTCTTGCGCCTGGGCGGGCGTCCCAAGGTCAAGCTCTTCCTGCGCTTCGACCGCTTCGACCGCTTCGTCTCCGCGCTTTTGTTCGCGCCGCGCGACCATATCAACGCGCCGTTGCGCGAGAAGATTCACGCCATCCTCGCCCAGGCGCTGAACGGGCGCATGACCGCGGCCAATCCGGCGTTCGACGAAAGCGCGCTGGTGCGCATCCACTATATCATCGGACGCAATCCGGGCGTGCGTCCCCCGGTCGATGTCCGCGCCCTGGAGCGGCAGATCGCCGACGCGATCCGCACCTGGGACGATGCCTTGCTGGATGTGATGTCCGCGCGCTATGGCCGCAGCGAGGGGCTGCGCCGCCTCACCGCGCGCGTGGCGGAGTTCAATCCCGGCTATCGCAGCGTTTTTTCTCCCGAAGAAGCCGCCATCGACCTGGAAATGCTGGAAGGGCTGGCGGCCCGCAAGGACGGATTGAAGGTCGAGGCCCGCGCCTATCGCAAGTCCGACGACGCGCATAGCGCGCTGCGCCTCAAATTATACGTGCTGGGCGATGTCCTGCCGCTCTCCGCCTCGCTGCCGGTGTTCGAGAATCTGGGACTGAAGGTGATCGCCGAAGACGCCTTCCCCATGCACTTCAAGCGCGACGATGGCTGGACGGAAGAAGGCGCCATCCTGGATTTCCTGATGGAGCGGGCCGACGGCGAAGCCGCCAGCCTGGACGAGATCCGCGATCTTTTGCAGGACGTGTTCCATGCCGTTTTGAGCGGGGCGGCGGAAAGCGACGGCTTCAACCGGCTGGTGATCGGGGCGGGGCTGGAATGGCGCGATGTGGTGATCCTGCGCCTGGTGGCGAAATTCCTGCGCCAGGCCGCTTTCTCTTTCAGCCAGGACTATATGGAGCAGGCGCTGGCGCGCAATCCGGAGATCGCGCTCCTGCTCACCGAACTGTTCCATGCCCGGCTCGATCCCAAAAATCATTCGGATGCCGAAGCGGCGAAGATCGCCGCCGCCATCGAAGCCAAGCTGGCCGATGTGCCCAGCCTGGACGATGACCGCATCATCCGCCGCTTCCGCAACGTGATCGCCAATATCCTGCGCACCAATTATTACCAGCAGGGCATCGGCGCCATCGCGGTCAAGCTGGAATCCGCCAAGCTGGACGATCTGCCCGCGCCCCGTCCCTGGCGCGAGATCTTCGTCTATTCGCCGCAGATCGAAGGCGTGCATTTGCGTTTCGGCAAGGTGGCGCGCGGCGGCCTGCGCTGGTCCGACCGGCGCGAGGATTTCCGCACCGAAATTCTGGGCCTGGTGAAGGCGCAGCAGGTGAAGAATGCGGTGATCGTTCCGGTTGGCGCCAAGGGCGGCTTTTACCCCAAGACCATGCCGGCCAATCCCACCCGCGACCAGTTCATGAATACGGGTGTCGCCGCCTACAAGGTTTTCATCAACACGCTTTTGGATGTCACGGACAATCTGAAATCCGACGGATCCGTGGTGCCGCCGCCGGACGTGGTCCGCCATGACGGCGACGATCCCTATCTGGTGGTGGCGGCCGACAAGGGCACCGCGACCTTCTCCGACATCGCCAATGGCATCGCCGAAGGCCGCGGCTTCTGGCTGGGCGATGCCTTCGCGTCGGGCGGCAGCCATGGCTATGACCACAAGAAAATGGGCATCACCGCCCGCGGCGCCTGGGAAGCGGTGAAACGCCATTTCCGCGAAATGGGCCGCAATATCCAGGCCGAGGATTTCACCGTCATCGGCGTGGGCGACATGTCGGGCGATGTGTTCGGCAACGGCATGCTGTTGTCGAAACATATCCGGCTGATGGCGGCGTTCGATCACCGCCACATCTTCCTGGATCCCAAAGGCGATGCCGCCAAAAGCTTCGCCGAACGCCAGCGGCTGTTCGATCTGCCCCGCTCCAGCTGGGACGATTACAACCGCGATGCGATGGGGCCTGGCGGCGGCATCTTCGCCCGCTCGCTGAAGGAAATCGCCTTGACGCCGGAAATGCAGGCGTTGATCGGCACCAGCGACACGAAGCTTTCGCCGCAAGCGCTGATCCAGGCCCTGCTGAAAGCCAAAGCCGATCTTCTGTGGTTCGGCGGCATCGGCACTTACATCAAGGCATCGACCCAGTCGCATCTGGACGCGGGCGACCGCGCCAACGACGCGCT
>JAFECO010000303.1 GCA_018242085.1 Pseudomonadota bacterium | reverse complement strand
CCCCCCGGCATAGACCGAAAAGCGCCCTTCGCCTTCCGACATCACGATCATGGTCGCCACCCGGTCCAGGAAATCGCGATCATGGCTCACCACCAGCGCTGTGCCGGGATAATCGCCCACCACTTCTTCCAGAAGATCCAGTGTTTCCAGATCCAGATCGTTGGTGGGTTCGTCCAGCACCAGAAAGTTGGAGGGAATGGCGAAAAGCCTGGCCAGCAGCAGCCGCGCCCGCTCGCCGCCCGATAGAACCTTGACCGGCGTGCGCGCCTGGGCGGGGGTGAACAGAAAATCCTGCATGTAGCTGACCACATGGCGCGGCTTGCCGCCGACAAAGACGGTGTCGCTGCCGCCGCCGGTGAGCGCATCGGCAAGATTGTCTTCGGGATGCAAGGCGGCGCGGTTCTGGTCCAGCTTGGCCATTTCCAGTCCCGTGCCCAGCTTCACATTGCCGGCATCGGGCAAAAGCTCGCCGGTCAAAAGCTTGATCAAGGTGGTCTTGCCCGCGCCGTTGGGGCCGACAATGCCGATCCGGTCGCCGCGATGGATGCGCAAATTGAAGTCGCGGATCACCTGTTTGTCGCCGAAGCTTTTGGCGATGCCCTTGGCGTCGATCACCTTGGTGCCGGAGGTGCCGCCTTCCAGCGCCTCCATCTTCACCGTGCCCATGCTTTTCAATTCTTCCCGCCGGCCCTTGCGCAGGCTGTTCAGCCGCGCCAGCCGGCCCTGGTTGCGCTTGCGCCGGGCGCTGCGGCCATGGGTGAGCCAATCCAGCTCGTTGGCGATCTTGCGGTCGCGCTTGTGGCGCTCGATCTCTTCCTGCTCCAGCACCGTGTCGCGCCAATTCTCGAACGCGCCGAACCCCTGGTCCAGCCGCCGCGTCTGGCCCCGGTCCAGCCATACCACGGCGCGGGACAGATTCTCTAGGAAGCGCCGGTCATGGCTGATCAACACCAGCGCGCCCCGCATGGATTTGAGTTCGCTTTCCAGCCATTCGATGGCGGGCAGATCCAGGTGATTGGTGGGCTCGTCCAGAAGCAGAATATCGGGCCTGGGCGCCAGCACCCGCGCCAGCGCGGCACGGCGCGCTTCGCCGCCCGACAGGTTCGACGGTACCTCCTGCCCGGTCAGCCCCAGATGGCCCAGCAGATAATAAGCCCGGTTGGGGTCATCGCCCGGCTGCAGCCCCGCCTCGACATAGTCATGGGTGGTGGCATAGCCGGAAAGGTTCGGCTCTTGCGGCAGATAACGGATGGTGGCGCCGGGCTGGGCGAAATGCTCGCCGCTGTCCGCCTCGATCATCCCGGCCGCGATCTTGAGCAGGGTCGACTTGCCCGATCCGTTGCGGCCCACCAGGCACAGCCGCTCGCCTTCGCCCACGCTGAGTTCCGCGCCATCCAGCAGAACCGTGTTGCCGAAGCGGATATGGATGTCTTTGAGGAAAAGCAGGGGCGCCATGGCGGGCTTGTCTTACGCCCCGGTCCCGCAATCAAGCCCAAAGATGGCTCAGGGCGGGGAATGGGTCGCGGCCAGATAATCCACGATCAGGGCCGCGTCGGCGTCGCTGACCGGCGCTTTATAGACATTGCGCATCTTGGTGACTTCCGCCGCCCAGGTGGCGCGCGGGAAAAGCGGCTGGTCCAGCACCATGTCGGCGGAATGGCAAGCCAGGCAATTTCGCGTCACCACTTTGACATTGGGGCCGTCGGGAAAGACCGCCGCGTCGGCGGGCAGTTCAATCGCCTGGCTTTTGAAAACCGGCGCGGGCGCGGCCATGGCCGCCGCCGCCGTCACGCATCCTATCAAGGCCGCTGCAAGAATACGCATCTCAGATCACCGTCACGGACAAGCGTTCCACCACATTGCGCATGAAGCCGGACGGATTCCAGTTGGCCCTGTCGGGCTGCGCCTCGCCCTTGGTATTGGTGCAGCGAACCGCAAGCGTCGCGGTCCCGGCGTCCGGCACCCTGATCTTCGTCATCCATTGCCGGAAACTGTATGGCCCTTCGTCGCGGCCCAGCTTGGCATCGCTCCAGGTCTGGCCGCCATCGGCCGACACTTCCACTTTGGCGACGCCGCAATCCCCGCCCATGGCAAGACCGCGCAAGGTGGCGTTGGAGCGCGCCTTCAACTTTGCGCCCGCGCCCAGATTGGTGATGAAGGACCGCGGCACCATCCGGTTGATCGGCACCATGGTCACGCCCGCCTGTCCGGGCTTGATGTCGGCATGCGGCGTGTCGGGAATAAGATAGGCCGTCTTCATCCAGTAATTGTCGTCGGGCGCATCCAGAAGCTCGATATCGTTCAGCGCCTTGATCCAATAGGTCGAATACCAGCCCGGCACCACCAGGCGGATGGGATAGCCGTTGAGCATGGGCAGCGGCTTGCCGTTCATGGCGGTGGCGATGATCACTTCAGGCTGGCGCGCGCGATCGATATTCAGCGACTTGCGGAACCAGGGCCCTTCGCTGACGGTGGGCTGGTCCAGCCCGCTGAAGCGTGCCGCCACGGCGCCGGATTTCACGCCCGCCTTGTCCAGCACATCGCTAAGACGCACGCCTGTCCAACGGGCATTGCCCATCCCGCCATTGCCCCATTGGGCGCCGGGAACACGGGGCTCGAAGAAGCCGCGCGAATTGCCCGAACATTGATTGACGGCGGCGATTTCGACCCTCTTGAATTGCGCCAACTCGGACAGCGACAGCGACAATTCCCGCTCCACCTGGCCATGCACTTTCAGCCGGTAGGTGGCGGGATCGATTTCGGTGGGGATCACCGACCAGTGCCAGCGCACGAAGAATTTCTCGTTGGGCGTGAAGACGCCGGAATCGAAATCGGTGAAGGGCGTTTCCAGCAA
>JAFECO010000302.1 GCA_018242085.1 Pseudomonadota bacterium | reverse complement strand
AGCTGCGGCGTCAATGCCCTCGAACCGGCGGCGGATGCCAAATCCAAGACGACCCTGGCATCGGACTGCGTGCAGGGCGTGGTCGATTGGTACGGCCCCGCCGACCTGGCCAGCTGGGATACCGGCGCCGCGCACCCGTCCGAGCCGGGCGCGCCGACCCGGCTCGGTGCCTATCTGGGCTGCGAAGCTGCCGACTGCGCGCCGGGGCTGGTACGGGCCGCCAGCCCGCACTCTTATATAAGCGCCCTCACCCCGCCTTTCCTGGTCCAGCACGGATCGGCCGACACCAATGTGCCGCCGGAGCAGGCGCAAAAGCTGAGCGACGCGCTGCGTGAGCAGCATGTCCCGGTAGATATTCTCATCTATCCGGGCGTGGGGCAGGATTTCAGCACGAACGGCGCCCCGGATGCCGCCGCCAATGCCAAGGCGCTTGCCGATATGGAAGATTTCATCGTCAGGACATTCCCGCCGGCACAAGCGAAGCCGCCCGCAAAATCCAAACCGGCGAAAGCCGCAAAATCGAAGGCCCGCAAATGAGCGAATTGGACAAGACGGAATTCGACTGGACCGATCCTTTCGGCCTGGAAGGCAGTCTCGCCGAGGAAGAACGCATGGTGGCCAAATCGGCCCGCGACTATGCCACGGAAAATCTGGCGCCCCGCGTGCGCGACGCATTCCGCGACGAAATCTTCGATCCCGCCATCATGCGCGAGATGGGCGAGATGGGATTTCTGGGCATGACCCTGCCCGAAGAATTCGGGGGCAGCGGACTCTCCTACACCTGTTATGGACTGGTGGCGCGGGAGATGGAGCGGGTGGATTCCGGCTATCGCTCCGCCATGAGCGTGCAAAGCTCGCTGGTGATGCATCCGATCTTCCATTTCGGCAGCGAGGCGCAGAAGAAGAAATATCTCCCCGCCCTGGCGCGCGGCGAATTGATCGGCTGCTTCGGCCTGACCGAACCCGATTACGGCTCCGATCCGGGCAGCATGGTCACCCGCGCGGTCAAGGATGGCGCGGGCTATCGCCTGAACGGCGCCAAAATGTGGATCACCAATTCGCCGGTGGCCGATATCGCCGTGGTCTGGGCCAAGCTGGACGGCAAGATCCGGGGCTTCGTGGTCGAGCGCGACATGCAGGGCTTTTCCACGCCGCGCATCGACGGAAAATTCTCATTGCGCGCCAGCGTCACCGGCGAGATCGTGCTGGAAGATGTATATGTGACGGAAGACGCCCTGCTGCCGGGCGCTTTCGGATTGTCGGGGCCTTTCTCCTGCCTCAACCGCGCCCGCTTCGGCATTGCCTGGGGCGCGATGGGCGCGGCGGAAGATTGCTGGCACGCGGCCCGCGACTACACCTTGGACCGCAAACAGTTCGGCCGCCCCCTCGCCGCCAATCAATTGATTCAGAAAAAGCTGGCCGACATGCAGACCGAGATCGCGCTGGGATTGAACGGCGCGCTTCGGATGGGGCGCATGATGGAGGACGGCACTTTATCGCCGCCGCTCATTTCCATGATGAAGCGCAACAATTGCGGCAAGGCGCTGGCCATCGCGCGCGAAGCCCGCGACATGCTGGGGGCCAATGGCGTGTCCGACGCCTATCCGGTGATCCGGCACATGATGAATTTGGAGGCGGTCAACACCTATGAAGGCACGCATGACGTGCATGCGCTGATCCTGGGGCGGGCCCAGACGGGGCTTCAGGCGTTTCAGCAGGAAAAGCAATGACCGCAATCAATTCCGTCACCGACCTGGCCCGTGACGGCGCCGTCGCCGTCATCACCTTGAACAATCCGCCGGTCAATGCGCTGTCGGAAGCGATGCGCGAAGGCCTGATCGCGGCACTGCGCGAAGCGGAAGCCGACAGCGCGGTCCAGGCGACATTGCTGATCTGTGCCGGCCGCACCTTCATCGCCGGCGCCGACATTTCCGAATTCGACAAGAAACTGACCGGCGCCAGCCTGCGCGATGTCCACACTGCAATGGATGCGGCCAGGAAACCCATCGTGGTGGCGATCCATGGCACCGCGCTGGGCGGCGGGCTGGAAACCGCCATGTGCGGCCATTACCGCGTGGCGGTGCCGTCGGCCAAGCTGGGCCAGCCGGAAGTCGCGCTCGGCCTTGTTCCGGGCGCGGGCGGCACGCAGCGTTTGCCGCGCCTGATCGGCGTGGAAAAGGCCCTGGAGATGGTGACGGACGGCAAGCCGATTTCGGCGGCCGACGGCCTGGCGCTGGGCTTGGTGGATGCGCTGATGCCGGAACAGGATTTGAAAAGCGGGGCACTGGCCTTCACCCGGCAATTGCTGGCAGACGGCAAGAGCATCCGCCACACCCGCGACCGCGACGAAAAAGTCACCGGCGTTCCGCCGCAGATATTTTCCGATTTCCGCAAGAGCCACAATTTCCGCGGCTTCGAGGCGCCCGAAGAGGCGATCAAATGCGTGGAGGCGGCCGTCACCATGCCGTTCGACCATGCGCTGGACTTTGAAGGCCGCGTCTTTTTGGCCTGCAAGGATTCGCTCCAGAGCAAGGCGCAGCGCTATGCCTTCTTCGCCGAGCGCAAGGCCGGGAAAATTCCCGGCCTGGCCGACGACACGCCGGTCCTGCCCGTCGCCAAAGTGGGCGTGATCGGCGCGGGCCTGATGGGCGGGGGCATCGCCACGGTTTTCGCCAATGCCAGCTTGCCGGTGACGATCGTGGAAACCGACGCCGCAGCACTGGCGCGTGGCCTGGACACGATCAAAAGCAATTACGAAAGCAGCGTCAAACGCGGGCGGATCAGCGAAGAGGAAGCGCGGGCACGCTTCGCCCGCATCACCGGCACATTGGCGCTGGAAGATCTTGGCGACCGCGA
>JAFECO010000301.1 GCA_018242085.1 Pseudomonadota bacterium | reverse complement strand
GGCCGGCCCAGAAGCAGGGCCAGCGCATTGCGCGTTTCCAGCTCCTGCTGCGCAAGGCTGGGAAGAATGGCGCGCTGGGCGGCCATGTTCGCGCGCTCCTGCGCCAGGTCCGAGGTGGCGGCATATCCGGCATCGGCTCGCCGTTGCACCACGCGCAGCGTGTCTTCCGACGCGGCAAGATTGGCGCGGGCAATGTCCATCCGCTCGCGAAGAGACAGAAGCTGGAAATATGTGTCGGCCACGCCAGCGGAAACGGTGAGGCCGACGGTTGCGCGATCCGCCGCGCTGGCGGTGCGCGCCGCCTCAGCCGACTGAAGCGCGTCGCGATTCTTGCCCCAGAAATCGAGTTCATAGCTTGCGCCCAGCGCGGCGCCCCAATCGGTCTCGTGGAGCGAAGTGCCTTTCGCCTGGCCATAGAGCGTGTTGAGATTGGCATTCAGCCCCAGGCTGGGAAGCAGTGGTGCGCCCGCCTGCCTGGCCCGGGCATCGGCTTGCCGCAGCCGGGCCGATGCCTGGGCGATATCCAGATTGCTCGCCCTGGCGGTCGTCATCAAAGCGGAAAGCTGCGTATCGCCAAAGCCGTTCCACCAATCTTGCGTGGGCCAGAGCGGCGCGTTCCGGCCGCCGGTTTGTTCGAAAGCCGGGGGAATGTCGTCCGCCGGCAATTGCGGCGGCGGCACGTCCGCGCAACCGGCAAGACAGATGGCGGCGGCCGTGGAGAGAAGGATCCTACGCATCCGGCGCCCTCCCCTTGCGGCCGCCGAAACGCTCGGCCAAGGCGGGCAGGACGACCAGATTGAGCAAGGTCGAGCTGACCAGGCCGCCCAGCACCGTGACCGCCATCGGCCCTTCGATTTCCTGACCCGGCCGGTTCATGCCCAGCGCAAGCGGCATCAAGCCGAGCGCGGTGACGGCCGCCGTCATCAGAATGGGAATGAGCCGCTCCTGGGCGCCCCGCAGGACCGTCACCGCCGACCAGTCCGCGCCTTCATTGTCGACCAGATGTTCGTAATGGGCCAGGAGCAGGATCGCATTGCGGGCGCTGACGCCGAACACCGTCACCAGCCCCACCGTGGCGCCCAGAGAAAGCCCCACTCCGGTGGCCGCGATCGCCGCGACACTGCCGATCAGGCTGAACGGCAGATTGACCAGAACCAGCCAGGTGTGAACCCGCCAGCGGAAGCAGACGAACAGGATCAGGCCGATCAGGATCAACGCGAAGCCGGTATAGAGCAGCATCTGAAGCTGTGCTGCTTCTTGGGCCGCGGCCTCGCCGGTGAATTCGACATAGACGCCCGCGGGCAGTTTCAGGGCCGCGACCCGGTCTTTGGCTTCATTCACGGTCGCCTGCAGCGAGCGGCCGGAGACGTTGAAGGTGACGGCATCGAAACGCTGTCCCCCATCATGGGTGACGGTATAGCGCGTGTCGGTGGGCGTGATCCGCGCGACTTGGGCAAGAGGAACCGGCCCCAAAGGACCGGCGATCAGCAGCGACGACAAAAGCTCGGGGCGGTCCCGTCCGCCCGGCGGCAACAGCAGAACCACATTCACGGCGCGCACGCCGGCATAAGTCTGGCCCACGGTGGCGCCCGCATAATCGCTTTGCACCGCGTCCAGCACGTCTCCGGCCTTGAGGCCGTTCGCGGCCAGGGCGGCCGCATCAAGCTGGATCGCCAATGTCGGCGTGCCGCTCTGGGGCTTGAACTGCAGATCCGTGATGCCCTCTGTACCGCCCAACGCGCCCACGATCTGATGGGCGGCGCTGTCCAAGGTATCGAGCTGATCGCCGAATATCTTCACGGAAATGTCGGCGGTGGCGCCGGTCAAGCTTTCGTCGATGCGGTCGCCCAGAAAAGTGCGGACATCGATCTGAAGGCCCGGATAATGGGAGCCGATTTCCCGCAAGGCGTCTTCCGCCTCTTTCTGGTCCACCTGGGCATCGGGTTTCATTTCGATATGGAATTCGCTTTGATGCGGGCCGCTGGTGTCTTCGCCCATCTCGGCGCGGCCGATCTGCTGGGAAGCGGTCGCGATATAGGGCAGCGCCAGGATTTCGGCGCTGATGCGCCGGCCGACGGCAGCCATCTCTTCCAGCGACATGCCCGGCGTCGAGGCATCGACCTGCATGACGAAATGGCCTTCCCGGAAATCGGGCATGAAGGTGGATTGCAGGAATGGCAGCACCGCGATTGCCACGACCGTGAGAATGCCCAGCGCGATCAGAACCAGCCGGAAATTCTTCCGCGCCCCTTCGATCCCGCGCCGCTGCCAGTCTTTGAGACGCAAGATCCAGCCGAAATCCGCATGGGCGTCGCGGGCGTTCAGCATCAGCGCCGAAAGCGCCGGCGCCGCCGTCAGCGCCACGCCCAAGGACGCCAGCACCGCCAGGATGAAGGCCAGCGCCAGTGGGCCCACGAAATGGCCCTGCACGCTGGTCGAGAAAAGCTGCGGCAGGAAAACCGCGATCACCACCAGGGTGGCGTAAACCACCGGCCCCCGCACTTCCAAAGTGGCGTCGCGGATCACCGACAGGCGGGGCCTGGGATCGGCCAGCTTGGCGTTTTCGCTGAGCCGCCTGAGGACATTCTCGATGCCGATGATCGCATCGTCCACCAACACGCCCAGCGCCACGGCAAAGCCGCCCAAGGTCATGGTGTTGAGCGATTGCCCCATCCGGTCCAGCACCACCGTTGCCGCCAGCAAGGAAAGCGGAATCGCCAGGAAGGTGATGAAGGCGGAGCGCCAGTCCCGCAGGAACAGATAAAGGATCGCCAGAATCAAAATGGCGGCAATCACCAGGGATTGTTCGAGCGAATTCAGCGCCTGCTCGATGAAGTTGGCCGGGCGATGCAGCGCCGGATAGATTTTCACGCCCTGCGCCTC
>JAFECO010000300.1 GCA_018242085.1 Pseudomonadota bacterium | reverse complement strand
GGGGAGCGGTAAAGTTCGCGCAGATCGCCCGCGACCGCTTCGCGCGCCGCCGGTGGTATCAGGGCTTGCACCAGCCATTCCAGCCGCTCCGGCGGGCAGGTCAACTCTGCGGAATGAGCTTCCATGCCAGCCCTCCCCAGCGCGCGGCGACGGTTTCATAGATACGGCGCGCGGTCCGCGCGGAATCCCGCAACGCGGCTTCCCCGTCCTTTTCCAGGCGGTAATGGCGGCGGGAACGGCCGCCCCTCTCCTTGGTGGGCTCGGAAAGCCAGGACGCGATCAACCGCTTGTCCTCCAAGCGGTCCAGGGTGGCATAGACCGCGCCCAGCTTTATCTTGCGGGGCGCCGCCAGTTCTTCGATCCGCATATGAATGGTGACGCCATAGGCATTGTCTTCCAGCGTCAGGATCGCCGTGAGGACAAGCTGCTCGAATTGGCCCAGGGGTGCCGTATCCGTCATTACTCATACATAGTATGAGATAATGCCTGCCGTCAAGCCGCTCCCTCTAATCGTCGCCCAGAGACCAGATGCGATGCGCGTCGATCATCAGTTGCAGGATCGCGCCATGGGCGGTGCTGCGCGCCTGCAATTCGGTCTGCCGTGTCTCGAAATCCTGGCGCTCCGCCAGAAGCAGCTCGGTCAATCCCAGATCGCCCAGCGCATAGGCCCGCCGCATCCGGACCATCAGCTGCGCGCTGGCATTGGCCGCGGCCTGGCTTTGCTGCCACGCCGTGAGGCCTTGCTGCGCCTGGATCACATCGCGGTCGGCGGCGACTTCGACATCGCGCAGCACCTTGCGCGCGGCGACGGCGGCAGCGGATGCTTCCGCCGATGCCTGATCGGCGACCGCGCTGCGCAGCGAACCGCCGATCGGCATGGTGAAGCCGATGCCGAAGCCGGTCTCGTGACCGGCCCGGTCCTGGAAGGTCCGCAAATCCATGGTAGGATCCGCGAAGCGATCCAAGGACGCGCGCCGCGCAAGCCATTCGCGCCGGTCGGCCTCGCTTTGCGCCATTTTGACTTCATGATTGTCGTTCAGCACCGCTGCGCGCCACTCCTCCCAGAGTCCCGGCGGCGGCGCGGGATCCGGTATGACCGGCGGATGAGCGGGCAATGCCAGCGCCGGAAAATTCCGCGCCAGGGTCATGCGGGCATCGAGCCGGACTTGCGCGGCCTTTGCCGCCTGGGCTCGCGCCGTGGCAAGGGATGCCTGCACCTGCTCCACTTGCAGCATCGCGGCCTGACCCAATTGACGGCTCCGCTCCATGGCTTGGAGCTCTTTTTCATAATCGGCCACCTGCGCGGCCGCCAATTCGGCGTCGGCTTCCGCCGTCACCCATGCCAGCCACAGGTTTTTGAGCATCGTCGCCGCCTGATGACGGGAATCGCCCAGGCTGTTTTCCGCCACCGCCACGCCAAAGGCGCCGATCTTGCCGTCCGCTTCGGCCTTGCCGGGCAAGCGGATTGCACGGCTGATGCCGGCCGTCCATTCATCCATGCGCCCTTCGAGATTGCTGGCGCGGGAGACATATTCGCCATGCAGGATGAATTCATGTGGCCCCGCCTCGCGCGCGCGCGCCTCTGCTTCCGCCGATTTCGTCAAAGCGCGGGCGCGCTGGACACCGGGATCTTCATCCATCAGCCGGTCCACCATGTCATGCGGCGGCATGAAGGACAGGCTGGGCGATTGAATATTTTCCGCATGCGGCGCCTGCCCGCCGGACTGACCGGCCATCGCCAACCCCGGAAGAAATGCCGCCATCAACGGTAAAATCAGGATTTTCCGCATCACGCCAAATCTCCGAATTCCAAGACCGGCTCGGTCCAGTAGCGGACATGCGGCGCCCGGAACCGCGCCCGCAGGGATGCCAAAAGAGGCGCCAGGCCGGACTCCTCCATGATCGCGATCAGCAGAAAGACATGGACGGATCCTCGAACCTGTTCGCGCAAGGACGCAGTGGCGAAATCCGCGCCATGGCCATTGCCGCTCCAGGCCGTGAAGCCGCCCTTCAGCTGTTCGCAATCCAGCAGGAATTCCGACATCTGTTCCGCCAGGGCTTGAGGGCAAACCAAAGTCAGCTTGATCTGGGTCATGCCACGTCCTTCTTTCGAGAAGACATTTCGGACGCTGGAACCCCAAAGCGGACAAAAAGAATCGGCAGGAGGAACAAGGTCAGCGCGGTGGAACTGATCAGCCCTCCGATCACCACGATCGCCAGGGGCTTCTGAATCTCCGAACCTGGTCCGGTGGCGAACAGAAGCGGCACCAGGCCCAGCGCCGCGATGCTGGCCGTCATCAAGACCGGGCGCAGCCGCCGCCGCGCGCCGTCATAGACCACTTGATGGATGGGCATGCCCTGGCCGCGCAGCTGGTTGAAATGAACGATCAGAACCAGGCCGTTGAGAACGGCGATGCCCAAAAGCGCGATGAAGCCCACGGAAGCGGGAACCGAAAGATACTCGCCGGACACCCAAAGCAGCAACATTCCGCCCACCAGCGCCAGCGGGATATTGGCCAGAATGAGAAGCGACTGGCGCACCGAACCAAGCGTGGCGAAAAGCACCAGGAAGATCAGCCCCAGCGCCAGAGGCACCACCACCATCAGCCGCTGGGCGGCGCGGCGCTGGTTCTGGAATTCTCCGCTCCATTCCAGCCTGTAGCCGGAGGGGAGCTTGACCTGCTGAGCAACCGCGGTCTGCGCGGCTTCGACAAAGCCCACCAGATCCCGTCCCGAAACATTGGCCTGGATGGTGCCGAAGCGCGAGGCATTTTCCCGCTGGATGCGAACCGGGCCTTCCGGCTGGGTGATGCGCGCCACATCCGCGATATGCACGATCCCGCCGCTTTCGGTGGCCACGCCGACATCGCCGAACAGTTCGGGCCGCGTATG
>JAFECO010000002.1 GCA_018242085.1 Pseudomonadota bacterium | reverse complement strand
GAGGAAGTGATCCGCCAGGGTGGTTGCGAGGCCTATATCTCCAAGCCGATCTCGGTGACCAGTTTTCTGGAAACCGTCCGCCGCTTCATCGGGTAAGGGCTGAGCGCCCCGATTTCATGACCGCACGTGTTCTCGTCGTCGACGACATCATGTCCAACGTCAAGCTTCTGGAAGCGAAGCTGACGGCGGAATATTTCGATGTCGTCACCGCCTTCAACGGGCTCGAATGTCTGGCCCGCATGGAGGAGAATGTGCCCGACATCGTGCTGCTCGATGTGATGATGCCGGGGATGGACGGTTTCGAAGTCTGCCGCCGCATCAAATCCAATCCCAAGATCGCCCATGTTCCGGTGGTGATGGTGACGGCGCTGGATCAACCGGCGGACCGGGTCGCGGGCCTGGAAGCGGGCGCCGACGATTTTCTCACCAAGCCGGTGGACGATGCCGCCCTGTTCGCGCGGGTGCGCTCGCTGGTGCGCCTGAAGCTGATGACCGACGAGCTAAGGATGCGCGAATCCACGGGCCAGAGCATGGGGCTGCTCGATCCCGCCGACAATCTTCTGGATGCCAATCCCGCAGGCCGCATTCTGGTGATCGAGGACCGGCAGGAAACCGTGGCCTGGTTCACCTCCGCCTTGTCGCCGCGGCACGAAGTCGCCTCGGTCGACACCTTCGAAGAGGCGCTGGTGCGGGTGCGTGGCGGCGATCCCGATCTGGTGGTGATCAGCCTGGGCATGCGCGGTTTCGACGGCCTGCGTCTTTGCTCCCAGCTGCGCTCGCTGCCGGAAGGGCGCAACATTCCCATCCTGGTAGTGGTTTCCGACGGCGACCGCCGCAAGCTCACCCAGGCGCTGGAGATGGGCGTCAATGATTATCTCACCCGGCCGGTCGACAAGAATGAATTGGTGGCCCGCGTCCGTACCCAGCTGCGCAAAAAACGTTATGCGGACCGGCTTCGCCACAATGTCCAGCTCAGCCTGGAAATGGCGATCACCGACCAGCTCACCGGCCTGCATAATCGCCGCTATATGAGCCGCCATCTCGACAATCTGGTGGCCAGCGCCAAGAAGGCGGAAAAGCCCATCGCCTTCGTGATCATGGACATCGACTATTTCAAGTCGGTCAACGATACGCATGGCCATGACATCGGCGACGAAGTGCTGAAGGAGTTTGCCGCCCGCATTGCCGCCAATGTCCGCGGCATCGATCTGGCCTGCCGCTATGGCGGCGAGGAATTCGTGGTGGTGATGCCCGACACTGATGTGGCCTTTGCCTATTCGGTGTCCGAAAGGCTGCGCCACTCAATCGAGACCACGCCCTTCCGTATCAGCCGCGCGCCCAATTCACTCAATCTTACCATATCCATCGGCATCGCTGGCCTGGAAGGGCCGGACGACAGCGCCGATGCGCTGCTGCATCGCGCCGATCAGGCCCTCTACAGCGCCAAGAAAGCCGGGCGGAATCGCGTCGTGGCCGACGCGGCCTGACTCTTTTACGCCCCCATCTGTCTTCCTCAGGCAAGCCTTCGGAAGACATCTTCCCCCGCCAATGGCTTCGCCATGCGGGGGAAGAAAGCCACGGCCAAGACGATCCAGCGTTTGTTGGACTAAGATTCCGGCTGGGCGGCCATTTCGAGCGCTTTGTCGATCACCATGGTCAGGACTTGCGGCTCGCGCGCGCCTGAGACCGCGACCTTGTTGGCGAAGATCATCGCCGGCACGCCGGTGACGCCCATCTCGCGGGCCAGCTGATCTTCCCGTTCCACCAGAGCCGAGTCCTGGTCGCTTTCCAGCATGTCGGCCACTTGGGCGCCATCCATGCCGCTGACATCGGCAATGTCGGCGAGAACACGGATATCGCCGATATCCTCGCCATTCTCGAAATAGGCCGCGAAGAGCCGCTCGACCACTTCATCCTGGGCCCCGGTCAGCGCCGCCCACCGGATCAACCGATGGGAATCCAGCGTGTTGGGCGCGCGGCGGATAGCGGCGAAATCGAATTCTATGCCTTCCTTGGCCCCTTCGGCGGCGATGACTTTCTGGGCGTCTTCCACGCCGCCATTCTTGCCGAACTTCTCGGTCATATAGGCATCGCGGTCCATGCCGCCTTTGGGCAGGCTGGGATCGAGACGATAGGGCCGGTAGCGGACATCAAAGCTGATGGCCGGGCGCATCGCGATGGCGCGGGCCAGGCGGCGCTTGCCGATGAAGCACCAGGGGCAGACCGTGTCGGAAATGAAGTCTATCTGCATGGGGCGGCCTCGACGTCGAAGGGAGAACTCATTTCAGGATTTGCGTGGTGATCTCGTTGACCGCCGATACCGCGCGGACCGAAATGATTCCCTTGCGGTTTCTCACGGTCACGGTGGCGGTCACCGGCATAAGCCCTGGGATCACGGCCAGATTGGAAGGTGGCGGCTGGGCGACGAACTCCACAACAATTGTGTGCGCGTCACCGGGCAGAGTGGATTTGACCGGTCTCAGCGCCGGCTTCTTCCAGCCTCCACCCGTCACCGCGCCACGCGCCTGAATGACGACATTGCGGCCCTTGATGGCCGCGATAAGCCCGTCGATCCGCGCCACCGGCTTGTCGGTCAAGACCGGCGCCGCCGCCCGAACAGGCAGCGCCGCCAGCATTGCCATCAGGACGAGAATGCCACGCATCGCGGTTCCAAGCTTGATGGGCATGATTGTGCGCGAGAATGCGGCCATTTCAGGGTGTTTCAGCAATTGCCGGGGCCGTGTGGACGCATCATAGGTCCAGCTCGGCCCAGACGGGGACATGATCCGACGGCTTATCGCCCTCGCGCACATGCTTGTCGATGCCGCAGGCCTTGAGCCGGTCCAGACCCTGCGGCGACAACAGAATATGATCGATGCGGATACCGTGGTTCTTACGCCAGGCGCCGGCCTGATAATCCCAGAAGGTGTATTGTCCGGTCGCTTGGTTACGGGCGCGGAAGGCATCGGCATAGCCAAGATTTTCGATCGACCTTAGCGCCGCTTTCGACTGCGGCTGAAACAGCGCGTCGTTGATCCAGGCCTTAGGATCGTAGCAGTCCCGGTCTTCGGGAATGATGTTGTAGTCCCCGATCAGAGCCACAGGCTCTTCATTCGTCAGAAGGCTTTTGGCATGGCGCCGCAGTCGCTCCAACCATGACAGCTTATAGGCGAATTTCTCGGTCCCGGTCGGATTGCCGTTGGGAGCATAGATGGACGCGACGCGCAGCGTACCCTTGCTGCCCGTCACCACCGCTTCCAGATAGCGTGAATGGTCGTCGCCATCCCCGCCGGGCAGGCGCGGCGTGATGTCCTCGATCGGCAACTTCGACAGAAGCGCCACGCCATTATAGGTTTTCTGGCCGTGTACGGCGCAATTATATCCCAGAGCTTCGAAGGCCTCGGCAGGGAAGTTTTCGTCCACGCATTTGATTTCCTGAAGCGCCACCACATCCGGCTTGGCTTCCTTCAGCCAAGCGGTGGCGGCCTCGAGTCTGACCTTGATAGAATTAACGTTCCAGGTCGCGATCTTCATTCAGACCGAAAAACTGGTGCCGCAGCCGCAGGACGCTGTGGCGTTGGGGTTGTTGACCTTGAAGGCTTGGCCGATCAGTCCGTCGGTGAAATCGATTTCCGCCCCGGCCAGGAAATCCAGCGATACCGGATCGATAAGGATCCGGGCACCTTCCTGTTCGATGAAAAGATCTTCGTCCATGCGGGTTTCGTCCAGGGCGAAATTATACTGGAAGCCCGAGCAGCCGCCGCCGGTCACCGCCAGCCGCAACATGGTGCCACCCGCTTCACCGGCCAGGATGGCGGCGATGCGCTTGGCAGCGCTGGGAGAGACGGTGACGGGCATATTCATGGCGGAACTCTAGGCAGAGACGGCGTCCGGCCTTATGTAATGCCCGCCATGGCATCCGCAAAGGGCCAGATACCGGCCGACCCGCCTCCGCCCGGCCATTTGCTGGGTTCAATATTCAATCCCCCCGCTGCCCCAGCGGTTTTTTCCACACATCCGGCGCAAAGCCGGGGCCGATTGCATTGGGAAAATGAAAGTTCCACCCGGACCTGCTACAGCCGGGATCGCGACCGGATCATCCATTCCTCCGCCTTCCGCCGCCTCAAGCACAAGACCCAGGTCTTTGTTCAGTATGAGGGCGATTATTTCCGCACCCGCCTGACTCATTCGATCGAGGTGGCCCAACTGGCCCGCAGCCTGGCGCGCATCCTGGCGGTGGACGAGGACTTGGCCGAAACCGTGGCGCTCAGCCACGATCTGGGACACACGCCCTTTGGGCACTCCGGCGAGGAAGCCCTCAATGCGGTGACGCAGGATATTGGCGGTTTCGACCATAATGCCCATGCGCTGCGCCTGGTCACCAAGCTGGAGCATCGTTACGCGGATTTCGACGGCCTCAATTTGACCTGGGAAACGCTGGAAGGGCTGGTCAAGCATAATGGACCGATTGCCGGGCCCGTGCCTGGCCCGATCACGGGTTTCGACACGCGCTGGTCCCTTGATCTGAATTGCTGGCCTGGCCTCGAAGCGCAGATTGCTGCTTTGGCCGACGATATCGCCTACATCAATCATGACATCGATGACGGATTGCGCGCGGGATTGTTTGGCATCGGCGATCTGGTGGGAGCGCCATTGGCGGGGGATCATGTCCGCGCCCTTCAAGGCCGCCGCGGAGAACTGGAACTCAGCCGGTTCATCGGCGAGCTGATCCGTACACTGATGAGCGCCCTGATGGACGATGTCTTGAGCGAAACCCGCGCCCGGCTGACATCTGCCGCGCCTGGGAGCGCTGCCGATATCCGGGCCATGCCGCAGGCATTGGCCGGGTTTTCCGCCGGGATGCTTGAGCAGGTTCACGCGCTCAAGGAATTTCTTTTCGTCCGCATGTATCGCCATCCAAGGGTGATCGGCACGATGACGCGGGCGCAAGGCGTGGTGGCGGATTTGTTCCTGGCGCTGACGGCCGAGCCGGGATTGCTGCCGCCCGATTGGGCTGCCCAATGCGGCGAGGCGGGCGATTCCGCGACCCGGCGGGTGGTGCGTGACTATATCGCCGGCATGACCGACAATTACGCCCTGTCGGAACACGCCCGCGTCACTGGAACAAAAATTTCCCTGGATTAACCCAGCCAACTGCGATGTCAGGCTGCTTTGCCGCGACGGTGGAAAGCGCTCTTTAAGCGTGCCGGGAAACCGTCCCCAGGCGCGGGGTTCAGAGTTGGTGATTCGCGATACTGCGGGTGCTAAAGTGCGGATGCCCAGATTCGGACAAGCACACAATGCCCCAGCATGAGCGCGGCCTTTATGAACCCGGCGACGATGCGCGGGTCTATGATGCGTCCGAGGACGACGAAGATGTCGAAGGTTCCCGCCTTCCGCTTCTGATCGTGCTCGCACTTCTGGTGCTGGCGATGTTCGCGGGCTTTGTCTGGCTGGCCTATAGCGAAGGCGTCGCTCGTGGCCGGGGCGAGACGCCGGTGATCACCGCTGATGCGGGGCCTGCGCGGGTTGCGCCGGACAATCCCGGCGGCGCGGCGGAACCCTATAAGGGCTTCAAGATCTATGAGCAGCCGGCACCGCCGGACGATGATGCGGCTCCGGCAGCCGCACCGGCAGCACCTGCCAAAGTCGCGGCTGCTGCACCGGCATCGCCGCCGCCAGCGACAAAACCCGCGCTGACGGAAACACCCGTGCAGGCTCCGCCTGCGAAGACCGCGCCTCCTGCTGCATCTGCGGCTTCCGCACCGGCGGCGCCCGCCAAAGTCGCGGCGGCCACGCCGGCCCCGAAACCGGCACCGCCTCTGAAATCATCGCAATTGCCGCCGCAACCTGCCGCGCCGGTCGGACCGGCCACAGCGCCGCCCCGTGCTCTCAACACAGCGAGCGCCGCTACACCGCCAGCACCCAAGCCTGCCGCGCCCGTACCGGCCGCATCGCCTGCGGCAGCCGCGCCGGTTCCGGCGGGGGCATCGGTCCTCCAAATCGGCGCCTATAAATCCCAGGCCGACGCGGACCGGGCCTGGTCCACTTACAAGACCAAACATGCCTCGTTGTTGGCGGGCTATTCGCCGGACGTGAAGCAGGTGGATCTTGGCGAAAAAGGCACCTGGTTCCGGCTCAGGATCGCCGGTTTTCCCAGCAAGGATGTCGCCTCGGCGCTGTGCGATCGCCTGAAGGCGGACGGCGGCAGCTGCTTCCTAGGCAAGTAATGCGATCTCGCGCGATTTATGGCTGTGGCGGGCTTGCCTTGTCCGCCGAGGAGCGGGATTTTTTCCGCGATGTCCGGCCTTGGGGCTTCATTCTTTTCGGCCGCAATGTGCAGACGCCGGATCAAGTGCGTTCGCTGGTGCGGGCATTGCGCGAGACGGTCGGCGACGCGTCAGCCCCTGTTCTGATCGACCAGGAAGGGGGGCGGGTAGCGCGGCTGAAGCCGCCCCATTGGCATGCCCGCCCGCCCGCGGCGCGGTTTGGCGACTTGCACACGCAAAACCCGGAAGCGGCGCGGGAAGCCACCTATCTCAATGCCCGGCTGATCGCCCATGATCTGGCGGGGCTGGGCATCAATGTGGATTGCCTTCCCGTGCTGGATGTGCCGGTGGCCGGCGCCCATGACGTGATCGGGGACCGGGCCTTCGCGCATGATCCCGCCACCGTGATCGATCTTGGCCGTTCCCAGATCGAAGGCCTGATCGAAGGCGGCGTGCTGCCGGTGATGAAGCATATTCCAGGTCACGGCCGGGCAGGGGCCGACAGCCACCTGGCGCTGCCCAGAGTAGAGGCGGAGGCCGAGGAACTGTCGGCCAGCGACTTCGTCACCTTCCGGAGCCTGGATCTGTGTCCGATGGCGATGACCGCCCACGTGGTTTACGATTCGATTGATCCACAGCGACCTGCGACCACCAGCCCGAAAGTCATTCGGGATGTGATCCGGGGTGAGATAGGATTTGATGGATTGTTGCTGTCCGACGACCTGTCGATGCAGGCGCTGGATGGCCCATTGGATGTCCGCGCGCGGGCGGCTTTGTTTGCCGGCTGCGATGTGGTGCTCCACTGCAACGGCAAAATGGACGAGATGAAGCTGGTGGCGTCGGAAACGAAAATCCTGGAGGGCCTTGCGTTGAAGCGGGCAGAGGCGGCGCTGGCGCATTTGATCCAGCCCGACGTCTTCGATCCCGGCGCCGCCGAAGCGCGCCTGGCGCAATTGCTGGCGGTGGCATGACCGAGACGGCGGAAAATTTCGACGATTTCGAATCCACGGCCATCGCCGCCGATGACGACGCCCTGGTGGTGACGGTCGATGGCTTCGAGGGCCCGCTCGACCTTCTGTTGACGCTCGCCCGCAACCAAAAAGTCGATATCGCCAAGATTTCGGTCTTGAAGCTGGCCGAACAGTATCTGGAATTCATCGAAGCGGCCCGGAAGATCAACTTGGAACTGGCCGCCGACTATCTGGTGATGGCGGCCTGGCTGGCCTATCTCAAATCCCGCCTGGTGCTGCCCCAGGAAAAGACCCCGGAGGGCGAGCCCAGCGCTGACGAAATGGCGACCCGGCTGCGCTGGCGCTTGCAGCGGCTGGACGCCATGCGCGCGGCCGCGACCCGCCTGATGAACCGCGAGCGGCTGGGCCGGGACGTGTTCGGCCGGGGCGATCCGGAACCGGTCAATGTCGTGAAGCTGCGGACCTACAAGGACACGCTTTATGACCTGCTGACTTCTTACGCCACCGACCGGGCGCGGCGGCTGGGCGGCAAGGCCTATCGGCCGGTGGTGTCGCCGGTTCTGCAGATCGAGGAAGCCCGCGAGCGCCTGGAACGGATGCTGGGCCGGATCGGGGACTGGAGCGGGCTTAGCCGCCTTTTGCCGCCGGACTGGCAGGGTGGCCAGCGGCGGCGCTCCGCCCTGGCGTCGACCCTTCTGGCCTGCCTGGAGCTGGCCAGGGACGGTAAGGTCGAACTGAACCAGGGGGCGCCGTTCGAAGAGATTTATGTGCGTGACAGGTCAGGGCCGCACGCACCACTGGCACCGGAAACGGGAGCGTGACATGAACCGTGTGGCAACATTGATAGCGACAATCGAAACCGAGATGGACGTCCAGACTGAAACCCCCGCCGTGAACCCGGAACATCTGAGGATGGTCGAGGCGTTGCTGTTCGCCGCCGGGGAACCACTCGACCAGAAGGCGCTGTCTACATCGCTTCCGGAAGGCGCCGACGTTCCAGGGCTGATTTCATCGCTTCAAGCAGCTTATGAAAAACGCGGCGTAAACCTTTGCTGTATTGCCGGAAAATACCAATTCCGGACGGCAGCCGATCTGGCTTTCCTTTTGCGCAAAGAGCAGCCGGAGCAGAAGCGTCTGTCCAAGGCCGCGATCGAGACTTTGGCCATCATCGCTTATCACCAGCCCGTCACCCGGGCCGAGATCGAAGACATTCGTGGTGTGGTGATGTCCAAAGGTACCATCGACACATTGATGGAAGTGGGCTGGGTCAAGATCCGGGGCCGCAAGCGCACCCCCGGCCGTCCCGTCACCTATGGCACCAGCGAGGCCTTCCTGGTCCAGTTCGGGCTGGAAAGCGTGGGCCATCTGCCGGGGCTGGACGAGCTCAAGGCAGCCGGTTTCCTGGAAGCCATTCCGCCGTCCGGCTTCGACGTGCCCAATCCCTCGGACAGCCTGGGCCCGGACGAAGACCCTTACGAGGGCGAGGAAGCCCAGGACCTGGCCACCGGCAGCGTCAATCTCGACGAGGCTTGAGCCCAGCCCTACGGCGCTTCGGCCATGGATTTCATTTTCGCCAGAGCCGCGGTGAAGCGGTCGGTGCGCTGCTTGCGGCCGGCCGCCTTGGCCTCTTCGGTGCCCAGCGGTTCCTGGTCATAGAGGATCGTATAGACGATCCGGCTGTGCCCGGCGCCGTCCGGCTCGACCGCCAGGGTGCCGTGATAGAGGTTCGATGGGTTGAGGGGCTGGATATAGGTGTAGGAGAAGGGCGTCTTCGCCACCATCATTTCCACCACCCGGCCATTGTCGAGATCGCGCAGGGTGCCCACCGCGCCGTCGCCTTTGGTGATCTTGCAGGCCAGCCCCAGCCAATCCTTGATGGCGCAATAATCGCCGATGCGAGACCAGGCCTTTTCCGGCGTCACATTCGCGGTCGTGGTCAGGACCAGGGTGGCATAATCGGCTGCGAATGACGGTGAGGCAATGAGCGCCAAAAGGGCGGCGCAGCCCGCGATCCGTTTCATGCGTCTTCCTCCAGCTCCACGATCACAGCTTCGCCATTTTCCAGGGCGATGGCCAGATCCCCCTTGCGCAGGGCTTTGGCGTCATTGCCGAACACATCCGCCCGCCAGCCGCGCAGCGCCGCGACATCGTCATCCTCAAAGGCGGCGAGTTTTTCGATGTCTTCGGCATTGGCGATCAGGCGCGGCGCGACATTGGCGGCTTCGGCCCGCAGCCGAAGCAAGGTCTTGAGCAGATCGATGGCGGCGGGCGAAGGCTCGCGCTTGCGGCGCGCCGGCATACCAACGATCCCGTCCGGCGGCGGCGCGGTGCGTCCCGCCTCCACCGCTTCCATCAGGCCTTTGCCCAGCCGGGAATTGGCAAAGCCTTTGGGCACGGAGCGGATGCGTTCCAACGCTTCGTCGCTTTCCGGCGGATGGGCCGCGATCTCGGTCAGGGCTTCGTCTTTAAGCACGCGTCCGCGGGGAACATCCCGCGATTGGGCTTCGCGTTCCCGCCAGGCCGCCAGCGAGGCCAGCATGGCCAGAAACCGCTTGTTGCTGGTGCGAGGTTTCAGCCGCTTCCAGGCCAGATCGGGATCCAGCCGATAGAGCTTGGGATCCTTCAGGGCGGAGATTTCCTCTTCCACCCAGTTGCTGCGGCCGGTGCGGACGAGCTGCGCCGATAATTTCTCATAGACCACCCGGAGGTGGGTGACATCGGCCAAGGCATATTCCAGCTGGCGCTTGCTCAGCGGCCGATGGCTCCAGTCGGTGAAGCGGGCGGACTTGTCGATCTCCACATGCGCCAGCTTGCGCGCCAAGGTTTCATAAGACGCCGCATCGCCGAAGCCGCACACCATCGCCGCCACCTGGGTGTCGAACAACGGATCGGGCAGCACGCCGCCCTGCAGATAGAAGATTTCGATGTCCTGGCGCGCCGCATGCAGCACCTTGACGATGTCCGGCCGCTTCAGAAGCTCGTAGAACGGCGTCAGGTCCAGGCCGGGGGCGAGGGGGTCGATGATGGCTTCCAGCCCGCCGGGCGCCGCCACCTGGACCAGGCAGAGTTTCGGATAATAGGTCTGGTCGCGAAGGAACTCGGTATCCAGCGCCAGATAAGGCGCCGAGGAAAGCTCGCCCAGAAAAGCCGCCAGGGCTTCGTTCGTTTCGACAATCCGCATCCGGCGGTGATAGCGGATTCGGCCCGGAATGTGTGGCTTTTATTGCGTCCGAAGGCCGACCGTTTTGCCCTCGAACCCCGCGGCGTCGAAATAGCGGGTGGATCCCACCGACTGAAGGTTAAGGATCGTCCGGACTGCGCCCGGACCAGGCGCGGATTTAAGGGTCTGGCGCCGGACCGCGACGTCGCTTCCCCCGGCCAAGGCTTCGGAGATCACCCGGCCTTTGAGAGCGCCCTTGGAAGGCAGGTCCAAGCCCATCAGATGCGCCAGGGTGGGCGCGATGTCCGCATTGGAAATCGGCGCCGGATCGGCATAGCCCGCCTTGAAGCCGGGGCCGATGGCGGCCATGAAGTTGCGCGTTTCGGCCCGGCTGAAGCTGCCGTGATTGCCCTGTCCGGTCAGCAGAGGCGTATCCGAGATCGAGACAGTGCATTGCAGCTCATTTTCGCAGCCGGTCGAGAAGGAGCGGAAATTGACCATAATGGCCGGTAGCGGGGTCTGCGCGGCCCCCATCAACCCGACATCGCTCATCGACAGGGCACCGGGAATCTTGCCCAATTTGTCGTGCACGAAAACGCCGCTGACATAGTCCTGCGTCAGCAGGAATTTGACGATATCGACCGCCATCGCCTTGGCGGGCGCGGCAGCCTTGGCATTCATTGCCGGAAGATAGATCAAATCCGTGCCGCCATTGGCCGCCACGATCACATCGGGGTGGTGCGGGTCCTTGCCCAGCATTCCCGAACCGCCCGCAAGCCTGCCGCCATTCCTGAAATCGACGGAAGGACCGGTATCTCCCGGCGGCCTCAGCGGCATGCCCAAAGTCGCGGCAAGGTCCATTGCCAGGAACCCGGATTGCAGCTCCGCGATGGGGCCTTCCGGCTCGGGGCGGGCGGAAGGACTGGTGGCGCTGACATGATTGACGGTGGCAAAGCCGTGATCGGCGGTGACGAAAACATCCGTGCTTTTGTCGAGGCCGGTTTCCTTCAAATAATCCAGCAACTCGCCCAGCATGGTGTCGGCATTGCGCGTGCCGGCCAGCCCGCTCGGTCCGTTGATGCCGGGAATCATCTCGCCGACACTGTCCTTGCTATTGTGCTGGCTGATATCCGGGTCGCGCGACCAGAAGAGCATGGCGAAGGGTTTTCCGGTCTCCTGGAAATGCGGCAGCACGATGCGGGTGGCGGCCTTCATCAGCCAGACTTCCTGCTCGATGGCCGGAACGGCCGGCTTGGGCGCCACCGGACCGACAAAGGCCTGGCGCATGCCGGCGCTGAACCAGGTGGGCAGGCCCAGCCCGCCTTCGCTGCCGGTGGCGTCGTCCACGATCAGGGTCTCATTGCCGTCGGGGGCGGCCGTGGAATCCTGGATGCGGGCAGGGCCTTCCTTGCCGATGATGGCGGTCTGCCAGCCCTTGGCACGGGCGGCGGCGATCAAGGTCGTCTCGTTCAGATAATTGCCGCCGAATTTCTGGTTCATTTCACTGAGGACGGTGTCGTTCTCCAGAAAGCCCAAAGGTGAGTTTTTCAGGCTGATCATGGGCCGGCCCACATAGAGCGTGTTGCCGAAATTGCCGGTGTCGCCGATGTAATGGCCGGTGGCGATCGCGGACGCGTTCACCGTGGTCACGGTGGGATAAAGCGAGTGGCTGTTGGTGAAGTCCACGCCTTGGGATTTCAGCCTCGCCAGATTGGGCATGGTGTCGGGTTCGACGCTGCCATAGCGCAGGCCGTCGGCCACGAAGATGATCACATTGTGCGGCCCAGGGACTTGGTCTTGGGCTTGGGCGCGGGCGGGCGACAGGCCAAGGCCCAGCAGCAGGGCGGCGGCAAAGGCAGCTTTCATGATCGATTCCCTTGGACCGGGGCAGTCTAGCCGGGCGATATGACAGGAAAAACAGAGGGGTTGGGGGCAATCCCGCCTCTCTTGACCCGCCCTCCATAAACCGCCAAAAACCGCCCTTTCCCAAGGGTTTGCCATGCACGCCTATCGCACTCACACATGCGGCCAGCTCCGCAAATCCGATGTCGGCCAGACGGTTCGCCTGTCGGGCTGGGTCCATCGCCGCCGCGACCATGGCGGGCTGATCTTCATCGACCTGCGCGACCATTACGGCATCACCCAATGCGTGATCGAGCCCGACGGCAAGGCTTTCCCCACCGTCGATACCGCCCGTTCCGAATGGGTGCTCACCCTGACCGGCAAGGTGGTGGCGCGCACCGACGAGACCGTGAACAAGGACCTGGCCACGGGCGACGTAGAAATGCGCATCGAAGATGCGACGGTTCAGAGCCAGGCCCAGGAACTGCCGCTGCCGGTGTTCGGCGACATGGATTATCCGGAAGAGACCAGGCTTACCTATCGCTTCCTGGATCTGCGGCGCGAGCGGCTGCACAAGAACATCATGCTGCGCTCGAACATCATCCGTTCGCTCAGGAACCGGATGTATGCGCAGGGCTTCAACGAATTCCAGACCCCGATCCTGACCGCCTCCTCGCCGGAAGGGGCGCGCGACTTCCTGGTGCCGTCGCGCCGCTATCCGGGCGAATTCTATGCGCTTCCCCAGGCGCCCCAGCAGTTCAAGCAGCTGATCCAGGTGGCGGGCTTCGACCGCTATTTCCAGATCGCGCCCTGCTTCCGCGACGAAGACGGCCGCGCCGACCGCAGCCCGGGGGAATTCTACCAGCTCGATGTGGAGATGAGCTTCGTCACCCAGGACGATGTCTTCGCCGCCATCGAGCCGGTGCTCCAAGGCGTGTTCGAGGAATTCGCGGATGGCCGCACGGTGGACAAGGCGCCGTATCCGCGCATCGCCTATGCCGACGCCATGCTGCAATTCGGTTCCGACAAGCCGGATTTGCGCAACCCCATCCGAATCGCCGATCTCAGCGCCGTGTTCGCGCGCGCGGATGTGGAGTTCAAGGCGTTCAAGAACAAAACCGTGCGCGGCATTCCCGCGCCCGGCGCGGCAAGCCAGCCCCGCAGCTTCTTCGACAAGCTCAATGACTGGGCCCGGAGCGAAGGGGCGCCCGGCCTGGGCTATGTGGTGCTGGAAGAAGAGGGGGGTGTTCTCGCCGGCAAGGGCCCGATCGCCAAATTCATTCCGCCCGCCGCCCTGGCCGAGATGGCCCGGCTGGCGAATGTGAAGGCGGGCGATGCCTTGTTCTTTGCCGCCGACAAGCAGGACCGCGCCGCGACCCTGGCCGGCCTGGCGCGCACCCGCATCGGCCGCGAGCTCGACCTGATCGAAAAGGATCGCTTCCGCTTCTGCTGGGTGGTCGATTATCCCATGTATGAATGGAACGAGGACGAGAAGCGGATCGACTTCTCCCACAATCCCTTCTCCATGCCGCAATATGACCGGGAGAAATTCCTGGCCTTCAGTTCCGGCGACAAGGACGAGATTCTGGGCCTCAAGGTCTTCCAGTACGACATCGTCTGCAACGGTTATGAGATGCTGTCGGGCGCCATCCGCAACCGCGATCCCGACGTGATGTTGAAGGCTTTCGAGATCGCCGGCTATGCCCGCGCCGAAACCGAAGAGCGGTTCGGCGGCATGCTGAACGCGTTCCGCTACGGCGCCCCGCCGCATGGCGGCCTGGCCGTGGGCCTGGAGCGCGTGGTGATGCTGCTTGCGGGGGAAGAGAATATCCGCGAAGTCACCATGTTCCCGCTCACCCAGCAGGGCCAGGATCTCTTGATGCGCGCGCCCAGCCCGGCCAGCGCCAAGCAGCTCAAGGAACTGCATCTCAAGGTCATGTATCCGGAAAAGGATTGACCGTGTCGGACGAACGCTGGAAGGCGGTTGACGATTACTATGCTGGCGTCCTCACCGCCGCTGATCCGGTGATGGACGATGTGCTCAAGGCGTCGGAAGTCGCCGGCTTGCCGCCCATCCAGGTCAGCCCGCTGCAAGGCCGCATGCTGATGCTGCTGGCGCAGATGGCGGGCGCCAAGCGCATTCTCGAGATCGGAACCTTGGGCGGCTACAGCACCATCTGGCTGGCCCGGGCGCTGCCCAAGGACGGTGAAGTGGTCACACTGGAAGCCGAACCGCTCCATGCCGACACCGCCAGGGCCAATATCGAACGCGCCGGATTTTCCCAGACGGTGGAGATCAAGCTTGGTCCCGCCGCCCAAACGCTCGATGCCATGGTCAAGGATGGCGTGCGACCGTTCGATTTCATCTTCATCGATGCCGACAAGCCCGGCTATCCCGCCTATCTCGACCTGGCGATCAAGCTTTCCTGGCCGGGCACCGTGATCGTGGCCGACAATATGGTGCGCGGCGGGGCGGTCGCCGACGCCGAGAGCGACGATGAAACCGTGAAAGCGGTGCGGCTGTTCAATGAGAAGCTGGCCGCCGACAAGCGGCTGAGCGCGACGGCCGTCCAGACCGTGGGCGCCAAAGGCTATGACGGCTTCGTGCTTGCGCGAATGCGCTGAACCTCAGTTCAGCTTGGCGCCGAGGTCCTTGATGCTGTCGGCGATCAGATTGCCGGCGCGCTTTTCGTCCATCCGGGCGAGGATCAGCTTCTGCGCCGCGGTAGCGGCCGCGTCAGCAGCCAGGGCGCGGATTTCGTTCATCGCCGCGGTCTCGGCCTGGGCGATACGGTCCTGCGCGGCCTGGGCCCGGCGCTGGATCTGAATCTTGAGATCGTCGCGCGAAGCAGCCGCGAAGCGCACCACTTCGGCCCGCGCTTCGCTGACGATGCTTTCGGCTTCGCGCTCGGCGCCGGCGGCCTTGGCCTTATAGTCGGCGAGGAGGGCGGCTGCTTCCTCGCGCAGGCGGCGGGCTTCGTTCAGTTCGGCGGAAATGGTGGCGGCGCGCTGATCCAGCATCTTGCCCACCAGCCCCGGAACGCCCTTCCAGACCAGGATGGCGATCACCAGGACAAAGCCGAAGGCTTCCCAGAATTCCGCTTCGTGGAGCATTTCCATGATCAGGATTCCTTCACGGCCTGGGCCGCTTCCGCAGGCGACACCGTTTCGCCGGTCAGCCGGACGACGATGGCGATGGCAGCTTCTTCGGCGGCCTTCACCACATGCGCCTTGGCTTCCACCCGCGTGGTGGCAATGCGCGCATCCGCGGCGGCCATCGCCTTGGCGGCCTCGGCCTCAGCGGCCGCTTTCGCCTTGGCGATCTCGGCATTGAGGGTCTGGCGGTTCTCTTCCGCCAACCCTTGCGCCTTGGCCCGTGCGCCGGCCAGCGCGACCTGATAGGCGGCCGACGCCGCTTCCGCTTCGCCGCGCGCCTTTTCGGCCGCCGCGATATCGGAGTTGATCGCGCCCCGGCGGCTGGTGATCACGCCATTGATGCGCGGACCCGCCACCCGCCACAGCACCACGAACAAGAAGGCGAAGGTGATCACCAGCCAGAAGATCTGGCTGGGGAAGGTCTCCGTCTTGAAGGGCGGGAATCCGCCCTCCTGTTTCGGTGCTTCGGTGCTGGTCTGCAGGGGCTCGGCCATCGTTCGCCTAAGGAAGATCGCTTACGTGAAGAGAATGATCAGTGCGATGACCAGGCCGAACAGGCCGGTCGCTTCGCACAGCGCGAAGCCCAGGAGCAGGTTGGTGGTCTGGGTGGCGGCCGCGCCCGGATTGCGCAGCGCGCCCGAGAGGTAGGAGCCGAACACATTGCCGATGCCGATACCGGCGCCGACCAGCGCGATGCAGGCGATGCCGGCGCCGATCATCTTTGCAGCTGCAAGTTCCATTTTCGTAAGTCCCTTCGTTGGTTCAGTGGTGATCGTGGAGGTGAAGCGCTTCGTTGAGATAGATGCAGGTCAAGATCGCGAAGACGTAAGCCTGCAGGAACGCGACCAGAAGCTCGAGCAGCATGATCGCGACGATCAGGAGCATCGGCGCGATGGCCAGGCCCGTGAAGATGCCGCCCGCCGAACCCAACGCCACGACGAAACCGGCGAACACGGCCAGCATGGTATGGCCGGCCAGCATGTTGGCGAAAAGACGGACGGAAAGGCTGATCGGGCGGGTAAGGAACGAGATCACTTCAATGGGGATCAGAAGGATCAAGAGATACCAGGGCGCATGGGGCACGAACAATTTCAGGAAACCAATGCCGTGCTTCATGAAGCCGACCACGATCACCAGAAGGATCACCAGGCAGGCCAGCGCGAAGGTCACCGCGATCTGGCTGGTGACGGTGAAGCTGCCGGGGACCATGCCCAAGAAGTTGCTGAACAATACGAAGATGAACAGCGAGAAGACGAAGGGGAAGAATTTCAGCCCGTCCTCGCCGGTCGCCGAATGGATCATGTTGGCGACGAATTCGTAGGAGGCTTCGGCCATGGACTGGCCGCGCGTCGGCACCAGGCGGCCCGGCTTGACGGTGAGGGTGAGGAACAGCGAGGCCACGATCGCCACAATCACCATCAGGAGCGATTGGTTGGTGAAATAGATCGGGTGCCCGGCGATCTGAAACAGCGGATGGTCCATGCCGGCGAGCGGCTTGACCTCGAACTGCTCCATCGGGGTAAGCGTCATGGCCACGGCTTACGTCTCCAGATCCTTCGACGCCATCTTGGCGTTTATCTCATTCGCCGCGCGCATCACGTTGCGGATACCCGCCGCTGCGCCCAGCACGAAAAACACAATCAGGAAGACCGGTCGGGTGTGAAATCCGAAATGGCCGCAAAGCCAGTCCAGCCCCCATCCCAGTCCGCCTCCCACAATCAGCGACGCGACCAGTTCGGTCGCGAAACGTCCTGCGATCCCCAGCTGGGACGGCGGTGGGCCCTTGGACCCGCTCGCGCTCCGGCGCTGAACATCGTCCAGCTTCTGGCCCAGCTCACGCAGCCTGTCGGGTTCCCGAGACGTCATGATCGTCTCCCAAGTGCCGAAAAACGGTGCGTAAACGAGCCTTTCGCAACTGGCGAAGGCGCGCGGACCATAGGGACGCCTCCATAGGGTGTCAAGAAAGACAGAATTGCTCCAAGTTATTGAAACAGAAAGGAGTTTAGCAGGCGCGGCGAAATGGCAATGTGATTGGTTGAGAATCACCCCCTCCGCCCTTCGCATCGCAAGCGCTGCTACGGGCACCTCCCCCATCAGCGCGCTGCGCGCGCACGGGGGAGGCGGGCCTGGGACCGCTCCCAAAAGGAGTTATTCGGCTGCGACTTTCTCGGCTTCCGCCAAGGTCACCGACACCAGCTGGCTGACACCCCGTTCCGCCATGGTGACGCCGAAGAGGCGGTCCATCCGGCTCATGGTCAAGGCATGGTGGGTGATGACCAGGAAGCGGGTTCCCGACATTTCGGTCATCTGCACCAGCATCTTGCAGAAGCGTTCCACATTGGCGTCGTCCAGGGGCGCGTCCACTTCGTCCAGCACGCAGACGGGGGCCGGGTTGACCAGGAACACGGCGAAGATCAGGGCCATGGCGGTCAGGGCCTGCTCGCCGCCGGAGAGCAGAGCCAGCGATTGCAGCCGCTTGCCGGGCGGGCGGGCGAAGATTTCCAGGCCCGCTTCCAGCGGGTCCTCGGATTCAGTGAAGGTGAGCTTGGCTTCGCCGCCTTCGAACAGCTTGGTGAAAAGCTCCTGGAAATTGCTGTTCACCTTCTCGAAGGATTCCAACAGCCGCTCGCGGCCTTCCTTGTTCAGGCTCTGGATGCCTTTGCGCAACCGGTCGATGGCGCCCACCAGATCGTCGCGATCCGCGACCAGGGTGGTGAGCCTTGCTTCCTGTTCGTTGGCTTCTTCTTCGGCGCGCAGATTGACGCCGCCAAGCTGCTCGCGCTCCTGCTTGAGCTTTTCGACTTTCTTTTCGGCCTGCTCCAAAGGCGGCAATTCCTCGCCGTCCTTGATTTCGGCCCGTTCCGACAATTCTTCCGGTGCACATTCCAGCTCGTCGCGAATGCGGGTGCGCAGCTCCTCGATCCGGGCGGCGGCGCCTTCCGACAGCGCCTGGGCACGGGCGCGCTCCTCGCGGGCCGCGGACAAAGCCTGATCCGCCGCCTTGGCCAGCTTGTCGGCCTCGGCCAGCACCGCTTCGGCCGTGACGCGCGCGTCGGATGCTTGAAGCCTGGCCGCTTCGGCATTGGTGATGGCGTCCAAGAGCGCATTGCGCTTATCCGCCATTTCCTCCGGCACGCGCTCGGCGGCGGCCAGTTCGGTCTTGAGCTCTTCATGCCGACGGCTGAGTTCGGTGATCTGGCCGGCGGCGGCAACGCGGCGCGCTTCCCAGCGCGAAGCGTCTTCACCGATAGCCACCAGGCGCAGGCGGCGGCTTTCGCCTTCGCGCTTCAGCGTCTGCAATGCGGCACGGGCTTCGCCG
>JAFECO010000029.1 GCA_018242085.1 Pseudomonadota bacterium | reverse complement strand
ATGTCGGATGCGGGCCTGGCGCGCACGGCGCGATAGTCGCGCACCGGATCGCCGTTTCCCACCACCAGGCCGCAGGCGCGCCAAAGCGCCACCACCGCCGCTTCATCGCCTTCCGCCGCGCCACGAATATGCACCGTCATGGCGGCACGACCAGCTTTCCCATGCTGATGCGGTCTTCCACGGCATAGCCCAGGCCGCGATAGAAGCTTGCAACCGCATGATTGGCGGCGCGGATTTGAAGATTGATCTTGGTGCATCCCAAGGCACTGAGCCGGGCCTCAGCCGCGCGCACCAGAAGCGCCCCCACGCCCTTCCTCCGATGCGATTCAAGGACCGCGACGCGGTTGATATGGCCGCGATAGCCGTCATATCCGGCGACAATCGAGCCGATCACCCGCCCATCTTCGCGCGCGACCAGGAACAGGTCCGGCTGAAACGCCAGCTTTGCGGGCACAGCGGCCTTCGCGCGATGACGCGGCTCGTCGCCGGCAAAGGCCTCGCGCCACAACGCATCGATGCCCGCCAGATCGTCCTTGGAACAGGGTTCGATGACGACGCTCATGCCCTCGCCGCCCGAAAGAAGGCCCGTCCGATCACCAAAGTGGAAATCCCAGCCAAGGCCAGCATCGCCGCCAGCACCAGCATGCCCATGGTGTAAGTGCCGGTCGCTTGCTTCAGCCAGCCCATCAGGGTGGGACCGAAGAACCCGCCGAGGTTGGAAAAGGAATTGAGCAGCGCCAGTCCGCCCGCCGCCGCCATGCCGCGCAGGATCGCGGTGGGCAAGGTCCAGAACACCGCCAGTGCGCCGTAAATCCCGAAAGCCGCCAAGCAGAAGCTCAGCATGATCAGCACAGGGTTGGCGAACAGCACCGCACCCATCAGGCCCAGCGCGCCGGCAAAGGCCGCGCCTGCGACATGGCCGGCCCGGTCGCCGGTGCGGTCGCTGGAAAGTCCCAGAAGCACCATGCCCACCATGCTCACCACATAAGGCAAAGCGACCAGGAAGCCGGTTTCCAGATTGGAGAAGCCCAGATCCTTGATCATCTGCGGCATCCACAATCCCATGCCGTAAAGCCCGATCACGATGGAGAAATCGGGAATGATGAAGATCCAGATGCGCTTGTCTTTCAGCATCTCCCAGAAGCCCGACATGGTGTGCTTGCCGTCATCGGCTCGCCGGTCGTCCGCCAATCGCGCTTCCAGGATGCGTTTCTCTTCGGCGTCGAGCCAGGGCGCGGTGGCGGGCCGGTCGGGCAGAAGCCAGAGCACGGCGATGCCCAGCACCAGGGACGGCAGTCCTTCCAGCAACAGCATCCATTGCCAGCCATGCAGGATGCCATTGAAGCCCAACAGCCATCCGGACAGCGGCGCCCCGATCACGCTGGCCGCCGGCACCGCCGCCAGGAACAGCGCGATGAAGCGCGCCCGCGTCGCCTGGGGAAACCAATAGGTCATGTAAAGGATCATGCCCGGATAGAGCCCCGCTTCCGCCAGGCCCAAAAGGAAGCGCAGAACGTAGAAGGATGTCGGCCCCTGCACGAAGGCGGTCGCCATCGAGATCAGGCCCCATGTCACCATGATCCGGCACATCCACATCCGGGCGCCGAATTTCTCCAGCATCAGGTTCGAGGGAATCTCGAACAGGAAATAGCCCCAGAAGAAGATGCCCGCGCCAAGGCCGAACACTTCGGGCGAAAAGCCCAGATCCTGCTTCATGGTGAGAATGGCGAAGCCGACATTCACCCGGTCCAGGAAGCTGGCCACATACATCAGGGCCATCACCGGAATCAGGCGGCGCGCGGCGCGCGCCAGGACCCTGTCGGCGCGCGCATCGCTCTGAATTGTGTCCGCCATCCACCCCGCCCGCTTCATTGCCGCGCCGTAATCGTAGCGCCATGCGCCGTTCAAGGCGGGGCTGCAAACTCGCGCCAAGAATCGCGGCCCGTCCGTCCGGCTTTTTCAGACTATCGGTTGTGGAGATCGCAATGAAAACCCTCATCATTTCTTTCGTGACCTTGGCCGTCCTGGGCGTATCCGCCGCCGGCGCCGCGCCGGTCCGCCACCGCCACCATTCCCATCGGGTCTGTTCGATCCGGCACCATCACCGCGTCTGTCACCGGGTCTGAGGTCGGGCCGGCCCAGGACCGCCCGGAACTCCCTTGATTTTCCTGGGTTTTTCGTATTCTCCGTCCCGGACGGGCGTGTCCGGGCATGTTTTCCTTGCTGGGCCAGGGGCTTTCCCCTATATCGCCGCACGGCTGCGGTCGCCGGACACCCCATTTGGGGCAGCGTGATGTCACGCGGGTTCGTCGAGCCGAAGCGGTTTTGGGGCGGTCCGCCCCACCCCGCTCCGCTGCCGAAGACAAGGACCGGACGGACATGGCTCTTTACGAGCATCTCCTGATCGCGCGCCAGGATATCAGCGCGCAAGCGGTGGACGCACTCGCCACCCATCTCAAAACCATCGTCGAAGGCGAAGGCGGCAAGGTCGAGAAGCAGGAATATTGGGGCCTGCGCGGACTTGCCTATCGCATCAAGAAGAACCGCAAGGGCCATTATGTGCTCCTCAACATCAACGCGCCGTCGGGCGCGGTGATCGAGCTGGAGCGGCAGCTCAAGATCAACGAAGACGTGCTGCGCTTCATCACCGTCAAGGTCGATCAGTTCGACGTCTCGTCGAACAAGAACCGCCGCGACGACAACGAAACGCCGCGCACGAAGCCGGAAGGCGAAGCCACTGAGGAGGCTGCATAATGAGCTATGGTGGAAATCGTGAAGGCGGGCGTGACCGCGAAGGCGGCCGTGGCGGCGATCGTGAAGGCGGACGCGGCGGCGACCGCGACGGCGCGCGCCGTCCCTTCTTCCGTCGCAAGAAGACCGACCCCTTCTCCGGCGCCAATGCGCCCAAGATCGACTATAAGGATGTGAAGCTCTTGCAGCGTTACATCTCCGAGCGCGGCAAGATCGTTCCGTCGCGCATCACTGCGGTCTCGAACAAGAACCAGCGTGCCCTGGCGAACGCGATCAAGCGCGCCCGCTTCATGGCGCTGCTGCCTTACGTCGTGAAGTGAGGACCTGACCATGCAAGTCATTCTGCTCGAAAGAGTCGAAAAGCTGGGCCAGATGGGCGACGAAGTCCGCGTCAAGGACGGCTTTGCCCGCAACTTCCTTCTGCCCAAGAAGAAGGCCCTGCGCGCCACCAAGGCGAACCGGGAATATTTCCAGACCCAGAAGGCGCAGCTGGAAGCCCATAACCTTGAGCGCCGCAAGGATGCGGAAGCCGTCGCCAAGAAGCTGGGCGGCCAGTCCTTCATCCTGATCCGCCAGGCCGGCGATCGCGGCCAGCTTTATGGTTCGGTCTCCCCGCGCGATGTCGCGGCGGTGGTCGAAGCGGGCGGCTTCAAGATCGACCGCAACCAGGTGCAGATCAGCCAGGCCATCAAGGCCATCGGCCTCTTCACCCTGCCGGTGGTGCTGCATCCGGAAGTCCGGGTGAACATCACCATCAATGTCGCGCGCAGCGAAGACGAAGCCGAGCGCCAGGCGCGGGGCGAAAACGTCCTGGCCGAGCGCACCGAACAGGAAGAAGCCGTGGCGGCGGCCGAAGACATGTTCGAGGAAGGCGCGGCCCCTGCTCAGGACGGCGAAGCATCCGGCGAAACCGCCGAAGCGTAACAGCGTCGCTATCGAGACGAAAAAGGCCGGGCAGATTGCCCGGCCTTTTTTATTTGCGCGTTTCGGCATCGCTATGCCGCGCCGGATTGCTCGGCAAACTGGCGGCGGGTCAACCCGCCCGGCGGATCGCCCATGAAAACCTCCACGTTTTTCAGTTTTCCGTTCTCGAAGGTCATGCGTTCCGCATTGCGGAAGCTGGCATCAGGATGCACCGCGTTGGGGAAGTGCATTTCCAGGCGATAGACCACCAGCACGACGTCACCCTCTTCCATCATCGCCTCGAAATGGAATTTGCGATGACTGGCATGGTTCGGCCAGCAGCGCGCGAAATATTCCTCGCGCCCGATATGATCGTCAAAGGGGCTTGTGAAGGTAAAGCCGTCCGCCATGTTTCGTTCAATGAAAGCCCGATCGCCGGTTTCATAGGATTCGTAATAGCGCCGCGCCAGTTCGATCGGCCGCATGTCAATTCTCCACCGACTTTCCCAGCGCATCCATCAGCAGATTGGTGCCATGCTCGCGCGAACCGGCATCGTCATAGCCGTCCAGATAGTCGCCATATTCCGTCAGCACGAATTTGGTGCCCTTGCCGTCCGCCCGGATCTCGATCGAAGCCTGGGAGACGGAAATCTTCCGCTCGTCCATGAACATATTGTAGCTGTAGATGATCCGCCCCTCTCCATTCTCGGCGGGCGGAACGATGTCGCGATAGACGCAGTCGAACCGTGTCACCATCCCGCTTTCCCAGCGGCCCGCCAGGGTTTCAATCCCGCCCTCGCGGAAATCGAAACTGCGCGACACGAGCGTCCAGTTGCCGCCGCCGGAAAACCATTTGTCCTTGGCTTTCTCATCGGCGAAAGCCGCAAAGACCCGCGCGGGGCTCGCGTTCCATGTGCGGGTGATGGTGAAGCTGGCATGGACGACAGATCGGACGGTCATGATTTCTACCTTTGACGGTTCAGGGTTGTTGGCGGACATAACGGAACCGCATCACGTCCGGCTCCAGGCGCCTGGTTTCGGCGATATGGAAACGCGGCTTGTGCGGGTCCTGGAAGAAGCGGATGCCCTCACCCAAAAGGACGGGATTGAGGAACATCCAATATTCGTCGATGGCATCGATCGCCTGAAAGCTTTTGACCAGGCCCGGGCTGCCGAAGATCAAAAGGTCTTTGCCCGGCTTTTCCTTCAGCGCCAGAATATCCCCGGCATCGCGATGAAGCCGGCAATTGTTCCAGTCGCAGGCGTCCAAGGTGCGCGAAAAGGTGATCTTTTCCGCCGCTTCCACCCAGCGCGCATGGGCGCGCCGGTCTTCCGGCTGCTTTTCATCATTGATGATGGCCGGCCAATAGCCGCGCATCATCCCATGGGTGGTGCGGCCGTAAACCGCCGCGCCCGCCGTTGCGATCACGCGATCCGCATCCTCGAAGATGGCGGGATTGACGGTGATCCAATCCATCTCTCCCTTCGGCCCGGCGCAGAACCCGTCCAGCGACAGATGGATGAGGGAGACAAGCTTTCTCATTTTTCATGCTCCGGTTTGGTCTCTTCCAGAAAAGCGCCCAGCCGATCCAGGTTGCGTTCCCACATCTGGCGGCGCTCGCTGATCCAGCGCTCCGCCTGCGAGAGCATCTGTGGTTCGATGCGACAGGTCCGCACCCGGCCGACCTTCTCGCTTTTCACCAGGCCGCTTTCTTCCAGCACTTTCAGGTGCAGCATCACGGCCGGCAGCGACATGGGCAGCGGTTTCGCCAATTCGCTGACGCTGGCGGGCCCTTGGGCGAGCCGGTCCATCATCGCCCGGCGGGCCGGGTCGGCCAGGGCCTGAAAGGCAAGGTCGAGGGGAGCCTGATAGTTAAGCATATACTTAACTATCAGGCTCCGGCGCGCTTCGTCAAGCCTATCCAGGGCTTTGGTCCAGAAATGGGAAACGGATTGCGCCGCCGCCCCGGAGCGGGCTAATTAACACGTGCCCTCAAGGGCTTCCCTGAATAGGCCTGGCTTAAGGCCAGCCGAAAGGACTTTCCGTTGAGTGATATCTTCCGCGAAGTCGAAGAAGACGTTCGCCGCGAAAAACTGGTCAAGTTCTGGAAAGCCTATGGCGATTATCTCATCGCCCTGGCGGCCCTGTTCATCATCGGCATCGCCGGCTGGCAGCTGTGGCAGCGCTACGAAGCCCGGCAGCGCGACGCCGCCTCGACGGCGTTCATCGCAGCCCAGAAAATCAATGACCCCAAGGCCGCGGCGGTTGCGTTCGCCGACCTCGCCAAGACCGCCCCCAAGGGCTATGCCCTCCTCGCCCGCCTGGAACAGGCGCACAGCATGCTGGCATCCGGCCAACGGGATGGGGCGCTGGCCCTCTACAAAGAGATCGCGAATGAGGACAAGGGCGGCCCCGGCGCCGTGGCGCGGCTGCGCTTGGGCTGGGCGCAAGCCGACACCAGCTCGCGCGCCGACCTGGAAAGCCTGCTCGCGCCGCTGCGCGAGCCGACCAGCGCATGGAAGCCGGTAGCGGACGAGATTCTCGCCTATAGCGACTATCACAACAATCAGATCGCCAAGGCGGCGGACGAATTTGTGGCGCTGGCGAACGATGCCAATGCTCCGCCGCAATTGCGGGTGCGCGCCAAAGCGATGGGCGATTATCTCAAGCAGGGCGCGGGCAAGGATTTCGGCACCGTGCCGCCACCAGCGCCGATACCGGCGCCCGGCGCCGTGACCGTTCCGCCCGCCGGAGCAGCAGCCACGCCATGATGCGCGTTTCCAAGCGCCTGCGTTTCGGCTCAGCGATCGCGGCCGTCCTGATGCTTGCGGGATGCAGCGTCTGGGAAGGCGTGGGCGATACCGTCAGCGACTGGTTCGCGCCCAACAACAAAAGCAAATTGCGCGGCGAACGCATTCCTTTGATCGCGCTGGATGACGCCCTGAAACCGGATTCCACCTTGGAAGCATCGCCGGTGGTCTTGCCGGCGCCTTACAGGAACCCGGAATGGCCCCAGCCGGGCGGCTTCGCCTCCAACGCGGTCTATCACCTGGAAGCCAATGGCCATCTGCGCCCGCTCTGGGATGCGGATGCCGGCAAAGGTTCGGACACCACATCGCGCCTCACCGCTTCGCCCGTGATCGGCGGCGGGCGCATCTTCGTCCTGGATTCGGAGGCGCATGTTTATGCCTTCGACACCAGGAACGGGAACCCGGTTTGGGACAAACGGCTGGCGCCCAAGAACGGCACCGACATGCCCACCTTGTGGGGCCTCCTGGGCAAACCCAACACCATCCAGCCGGTAACCGGCATGGGCGGCGGCGTCGCTTACGATGCCGGCAAGATCTATGTCACGTCGGGCTTCGGCGTCCTGATCGCGATGGACGCGGCGACCGGCCGCGAGATCTGGCGCCACGATATGGGCGTGCCCATCGTCAATGCCCCGGTGGTCAATGGCGGGCGCATCTTCTTCTCCACCCACGACAATCATTTCTACGCCTTGTCGGAAGCCGACGGGCGCACCTTGTGGGATCAGCAGGGCGTGGCGGAATCCGCCGGCATCCTCTCCTCCACCAGCGCCGCGGTGTCGGGCCAGTTCGTGATCGCGCCCTATACGTCGGGCGAGCTCTTTGCCCTTCGGGTACAGAATGGCCAGCAGGCCTGGAACGATGTCCTGTCGCATTCCGGCCAGGTCACCGCCCTCTCCGAACTGGACGACATCGCCGGGCGCCCGGTGATCGACCGCGACATGGTCTTCGCCATCAGCCATTCCGGCGTGATGGCGGCAATCGCGCTGGCCTCGGGCGACCGCGCCTGGACCCGCGACATCGGCGGCACGCAGACGCCCTGGGTCGCGGGCGATTATGTCTATGTCCTGACCGGCGACGAACAGCTGATGTGCCTCACCCGCAAGGAAGGCAAGGTCCGCTGGATCCACCAGCTCCCCGCCTTCACCGACCCCGACCGCAAGCGCCATCCGATCGACTGGGCGGGACCGGTGCTGGTCTCCAACAAGCTGATCGTGGTGTCTTCCGAGGGTTATGCCGAAGCGATTTCGCCCTATACCGGCGCGTTGATGGGCCGGGTGGAAATTCCCAGCGGCACCAGCATCGCCCCGGTGGTGGCGGACGAAACACTTTACATCCTCACCAACGACGCCGAACTGGTGGCGCTGAAATAAATCGATTTTTTCACTTTCATCATCGCTTCGGGCGTGAGGGATTTCGGTTCCTGGGCAGGAGCGAGGAGCGATGTGGACATGACGTCCATGAGCGACGAGCGACGAACCCAGGGGCCGAAAGAACCGCGCCCGTTCACTCTTGCCATTGTCGGCAGGCCAAATGTCGGCAAGTCGAGCCTCTTCAACCGCATCGCCGGGCGGCGCATCGCCATCGTGCATGACACGCCGGGCGTGACACGGGACCGCCGCACCGCCGATGTGGTGTTTGAGGGCATGGAACTGCGCCTGATCGACACCGCGGGTTTTGAAGACGCCGCGCCCGAAAGCCTGAGCGGGCGCATGACCGGCCAGACCCTGGCGGCGATCGAAGATGCCGACGCGCTCCTGTTCGTGATCGATGCCCGCGCGGGCGTCACCGCCGGTGATGAGATTATCGCCGCCGCCCTGCACCGCTCCGGCAAGCCGGTGATCCTGGCCGCCAACAAATGCGAAGGCAGGTTGATCGAGCCTGCCGCGCTTGCCGACGTCTTCGCGCTGGGGTTCGGCGAGCCGCTGAAAATCTCCGCCGAGCATGCGTTGGGCATGGAAAGCCTGGCGGCGGCCTTGGAGTCGCTGGCGCCGAAGATCGCCGCGCCGGAAGAGGACGAAGAGCCGTTCGAGACGGAAGACGCGGCTGAAGACGCCGAAACCGAAGAAGAACCCTTCGACTATCGCACCCGGCCGCTGCGATTGGCCCTGGTGGGCCGGCCCAATGTCGGCAAATCCAGCCTGTTCAACCAGCTTCTGGGCGAGGACCGTTCCATCACCGGGCCGGAAGCGGGCCTCACCCGCGATTCCATCGCCGCGCCTTGGCGGATCGAGGACCGGGAAGTGTTGCTCCACGACACGGCGGGCCTGCGCAAGAAAGCGCGGGTGGCGGGCGAGGTTCTGGAGGAAATGTCGGTCGGCTCGACCTTGGACGCCATCCGTTTCGCCGATTGCGTGATCGTGATGATCGACGCCACCCAGCCCTTCGAGAAACAGGATCTGGCGATCGCCGATCTGATCGCGCGCGAAGGCCGGGCCATCGTCTTCGCGGTCAACAAATGGGACCTGAAGGAAAACAAGAACGGCGCGATCTCGGAATTGCGGGAGAAGCTGGACCGGCTGCTGCCGCAAGTGGCGGGCGCCGCCCTGGTGGCGATTTCCGCGCGCACCGGCGAAGGCCTGAACCGGTTGCCCGACGCCATCATGGCCGCGGACCGGGCCTGGAACAGCCGCGCCCCCACATCGGCGATCAACCGCTTCCTGGAAAGCGCCCTTTCCCGCCATGCACCGCCCGCCGTGCGCGGCCGCCGGGTGCGCATCCGCTACATGACCCAGACCAAGGCGCGCCCGCCCACCTTCGCCCTGTTCGGCAACCAGCTCGACGCCCTGCCCGAAGATTATCAGCGCTATCTGGTGAACGGGCTGCGCGAGAATTTCGACCTCAAGGGCACGCCACTGCGCCTGGTGATGCGCAATACCAGGAATCCTTACGACCCGAAGAAATGAATCCTCACCCTGAGCCTGTCGAAGGGTGGGGAGCAGGCTCATGCTTCGACAGTCGCTAGCGGCAGCGTAGCGCGACCAGCATGAGGACTTATTTTCTGAACTTGATCAACTCGCCATGCTTGTCGTTCGCCGGCGACAGCGCATCCAAAATCGTGGGTGTCAGCTCTTCGGGCCGCGGCAGGGTGGTGGGATCCTCGCCTGGCATGGCTTTCGCGCGCATGATGGTGCGCACCGGTCCTGGGTCCAGCACATTCACTTTCACGTTGGTGCCGTTGCATTCGGCGGCATAGGTGAAGGTGATCATCTCCAGCGCCGCCTTGCTCATGGCATAGCCGCCCCAGAAGGCCGTGTTGCGGCGGGCCGCGGCGGAACTGACCATCAGCACCCGCCCCGCCTCGGACTGGCGCAGCAAAGGATCGAAGGAACGCAGCAGCCGCCAGTTGGCGGTGACGTTGATGTCCAGCAATTCCTGGAAGATCTTGGGATCCAGATGCGCCAGCGGCGTCAGCACGCCCAAGGTTCCGGCATTGCCGAAAAACGCGTCCAGCTTTTTCCAGCGTTCGAAGATCGAGGCGCCCAGCCGGTCGATCGCGGCAAAGTCTTTCAGATTGAGCGGAACCAGGGTCGCGGTGCCGCCTGCCTTTTGGATGGCGTCGTCGGTCTCTTCCAGTCCGCCCACGGTGCGCGCCACGCAGATCACATGCGCGCCTTCACGCCCCAGCGCGATGGCGGCGGCCCTGCCGATGCCGCGGGAGGCGCCCGTCACAAGAGCGATCTTATTTTCGAATCTTCTCGTCATAGTTCCAGCCTGGTGTCATGGATGGCCCGCACGCGCTTCGCTACGCTCGCTGGCGGGCCATGACAAGTTATTATGTCAGGCGACGTCGGCCAGAAGCGACAACTGGCGGTCCCGCGCGCCGCCGGAAATGTCGGTCAGCGAAATCGGATATTCGCCGGAGAAACAGGCATCGCAGAAGCCCGGCGCGCGCGGATCGCGGGCGGGCCGTTCCATCGCCCGGTAGAGGCCATTCATGGAAATGAAGGCCAGGCTGTCGGCGCCGATGAAACGGCGCATGCCTTCGACATCCATCCGGTGCGCCAAAAGATCGTCGGTGTTGGGCGTATCCACCCCATAGAAGCAGGAATGGGTGGTGGGGGGACTTGCGACCCGGAAATGCACTTCGCTGGCGCCGGCGTCGCGCACCATCTCCACGATCTTCTTGGAGGTGGTGCCGCGCACGATGGAATCGTCCACCAGCACGACCCTCTTGCCCTTGAGCTTGGCGCGGTTGGGATTGTGCTTCAGCCGCACGCCCAGATGGCGGATGCGGTCTGACGGCTCGATGAAAGTGCGGCCCACATAATGGTTGCGGATGATGCCCAGCTCGAAGGGAAGCTTGGCGGCATTGGCAAAGCCCAGCGCTGC
>JAFECO010000299.1 GCA_018242085.1 Pseudomonadota bacterium | reverse complement strand
CAGCATGGCCCGCTTATAGCGGCACCGTGCCGGTGTCCGGCAGCCTGATTACATCGCCGCCGCGATGGCGGTGACGGCGGTCGCCGCGCTTCTCTGGGCCGCCTTCACATCGTTTTCGGTCAGGCCTTTCATCAGGATGGTTTTGGCGTCTTCCAGCTTGGCCTTCTTGGCGGCATCGGTCTGGTCGGGAATGGCGCCATTGCCGGCATTGGCGCAGGGATTCATCTGCGCGGCGTCAAAGCCTTCGCCCTTGGGCCCGACCAGGCAATTGATGGCGTGATGCATATGGGTATGCACCGCCTCGATGGTGGGGGCATTGGCGGCATTGTTGGCATGGGTGCGGGCATTGGAGATTTCCGCCGTCAGGCTGACGGCGGCGATGGCGCCGCCGGCGATCAGCAGGAACGTGCCGGTGAGCGTGGCAAGAGACGATATCTTCATGAGAACCTCCAGGAAAAAGCGCGCGGAGAAACTCCGCGCGCCCAAGCTTAGACCAAATGCACTTTGGCGTATTCAGCGCACCGAGGCCAGGTTGGCGCGCAACTTCTGCGCTTCGGGGCCCTCGGTGGGCGTGGAATTCATGTCCTTGTCCGGGCTGATCACCGAGCCGTTGAAGCTGATGCCGGCATAGGCGCCCGTGCCGGACGTCCACACCACGATGTCGCCGCCATGGGCGGTGGTGGCGCCTTCCGCGCCGGAGGACAGATTGACCATGGTCAGGCCGGCGCCGGCACCCAGCTTGAAGTTGCCATGTTCGATGCCGGCGAGGGCCCGTTCGCTGTTGATGATGAAGATCAGCTCGGCTTGTTCCAGGCCCGCTTGCAGGCCGAAGGAGGCCGAACCCATGTCATAGAATTTCGGCTCACCCCAGCTGCCTTTGCCGGTGCGGCGGACCAGCACGCCGGCGCCCCCTTCCGCGCCGAAGATGAAGCCGCCTTTGACCAGTTTGGGCACGATATAAACCGCCTTCGCGCCACCCATCATGCGGGCGGCGGTGGCGAAGGCCGGGTCGTGCTTCAAATGGGTGACGGTGCGGTCGGCATTGCCGAGAATTTCAGCTTTGTCCGCGGCCAGGGCAGGCGCGGCAAGCGTCACAAGAGCCAGGGCAACGGCGGGGAGCAATGTCTTCATGGAAGGGCATCCTTGAAATGGGGACGCCCTTCAAAACCGGCGAAGGGGAGAATAGTTCCCGCGAAAGCGGTCAGCCTTCGATCACCATGGGGCGGGGAATGGGCGATTCCGCGGGTTTCATCCGCTCGGCGAAGCCGCTGGTGAAGTCCTGGAAGATGGTGCTGAGTTCTTCGGCATCGACGGGGCGGTTGTCGGCGAAGCGATAGCGCCAGAAACTGACGATATGGGAAATCGCGCCCATGCGCTCGCCCAGTTCCAGGAACATGGCCGGCGCGGACAAGAGAAAGTCGCGGAAGGTCTTGGGCGACTGGCTGGCGACCAGGCTGCCGAAGGAATTGTCATAGACCGACAGCACCTTGGCGATGTGCTGGCCATAATCGCGCACCATTTCGATGATGTCGCGGCGCGCCGCCGTCAGATAGGCGGTCTGTTCGGCGGTGACGGGACCCGTGGGGCGGACCGTGTTGATCTCGCGCAGCACGCTCATCACGCCCGGCCAGAAGCGCTCCATCGCCCATTTGTAATAAAGAAATCCCCGCCAGCTGAACGCGCCTTCGCGGAAATCATTGCCGCTCAATCCCAGGGTAAGGCGCAGGGGCTCCAGCTTTTCGTCCACTTGGGAGGACAGCATCGCCGTCACCATGCGGCCGGTAGAGGCGCTGCTGTCATTCTCGCCATTGGCCATGCGCACCAGATGCGACAATTCCTGGGAAACGAATTCATGCATCCGTTCCTGGTCGCCGGCGGAGATCGCGAAATAGCAGGACGCCACTTCGATGCCGTTGTTGCGCAAATGCTCGCGCAGCAAAAAGGGGTCGAGCGACGGAATGGCGTTGAGCAGGCGCATCACGAAGAGGTCCCGTTCCAGCTTTTCCTCGCTGTAATGGCCCGCCATGCGCACGCCTTCGGCGAAGCCGCGCTGGTCGATGAAGATCGAGCGCCCGCCCGCCCGAAGATCCAGGGGATCGAAAGGAATGATGATCTTGGTGGCGACCGAACGGGACGAGGCGAAGAGATAGCTCTCGTCGGAACGGACGCGATGCTTGATGATGAAGGAGGTGTTGATCGGGGCCGAAAGGAACAGGGGCTTCTCGTTATGTTCCTTGTCATGCCCATTGGCGCGCGCGATCTGGCGCAGATTGAGGACGCGGCTGGTGGCGGCGCCGTTCAATGCACTGAGCAGGCGAACTATGCGATCGACGGCCATAGCGGCGTTCCCACGCGATCGATGGTTTTGTTCAATTTGAACGAATTTGATGAATTTCGCGTTACGGCGCGCCGTCAGACCTGGACGAATTTGGGCTGCGGAATCGGCGCGGCCTGGGCGCGGACGCGCTCCGCAAAGCCGCTGGTGAAGTCCTGGAAGATGATGCTGAGCTCCTCGGCGTCGATCAGCACGGGCTGGCCCTGGGGGAAACGGTGGCGCCAGAAGCTTGCGATGTGGGAAATGGCGCCCAGCTTTTCGCCCAGGTCCAGGAACATCGGCGATGCGGAAAGCAGAAAGGCCCGGAAGGTGGCGGGCGAATTGCTGGCGATCAGCTCCGAGAAAGAGTCGTCATAAACGTCCAGCACCTTTGAGATGTGCTGATTGTTGTCCCGCACCATTTCGATGATCTGGCGCTTGGCGTTCACCAGATAGGCGCGCTGTTGTTCGCTGATCGCGCCTTGGGGAATGATCTCCTTGATCTCCCTCAGCACGCCCATCACGCCCGGCCAGAAATCCTGCATCGCCCATTTGTAATAGAGCAGGCCGCGCCAGCCGAACGCCCCTTC
>JAFECO010000298.1 GCA_018242085.1 Pseudomonadota bacterium | reverse complement strand
GCGGCGGAACGGGTGGCCGCGGCGGTAACGGCGGCGCGGTCGCTGCCCTATCGCTTTACCCTCACGGCAAGAGCCGAGAATTATCTCTGGGGCCGGCCCGACCTGAAGGACACCATCAAGCGGCTTCAGGCATTTCAGGAGGCCGGCGCCGACGTGCTCTATGCGCCGGGATTGAAGACGCGCGAGGAGATCGCGGCGGTCGTATCGTCAGTGGACCGGCCGGTGAATGTGGTGATGGGCCTGGTGGGCGCGCAACTGAGCCTGGAGGAATTGTCCGGGATCGGGGTGAGGCGGATCAGCGTGGGAAGCTCGTTGCAGCGCGCCGCGCTGGGTGCGTTCCTGCGCGCCGCCGGGGAAATGTCCGCCAAGGGGACGTTCACCTATGCCGCCGAAGCAGCCTCGCCCAAGGACGTGACCCCGATCTTCGACAGCTTTCGTTCCCGCGAAATTTAGGATAGCGCCGTCATTGCAGGCCTTGTTTAGTGCGAGAATCTCGATTTGGTTTCAACGGCAGCGACCGCGTCGGGCAGCTTTGCGCTCAAACGTTGAGCGCGCGCATGAGGTCCATCTGTCCCTGTGAATCCAACGAGAATATCGGGCTCAACACCCGTGATCTCATTGGAACCATCCGCACGAAAACGGGCACAATCGGGCATTTCAAAAATCGCGCCGCTATGTTTTAGGACGAGGGGTGGCCCGTCCAGGGTGTGACCACATCCTCCGTCAGCGGGCTCTCCAAGCAGAAGTGCTGCATGATTGTCTTTCAGCAATGCGGCGAATTCCGAGGCGGCGGATCCGGTATTTCGATTGATCAATACGATCAACGGGCCGCGCCATACGCCTTCGCGATAGGTGACCTCCATCGGCGTAAAAGCCAGGGATGCCCAAGGTTTACCGGCCAATGCCGAGGGATCCGCCGCGGCGAGGTAACCGGAGCCATAAAACCCCTTCCCAAGCCAGGAGCAGGCGGGATGTTCGCCCCGCCAAAGAGGGGCCGAGTCGCAGGGTGTCAGAGCAATTTGCCGCTTCGCCTCGATCTGGTCCGCTAGGCGTATCAGGAGGACGCGGTCACCGGCGTTCGCAGTCCTGGCGAACCGCCGGAACGTGGCTTCATCATTTGCAAACGAACTGGCCCATGCGTCACTTCGAACGAAGTCGACTCGTTCCGATTTGAGGCGAATGGGGGTCACCATGCGCGCGACCGTTTCCGCCCATTCCGTGCCGCCGCCATTATCGGCTATATCGACTAGCAACACCTGTGCGCCCGCCGTTTGAAGGGCGTGAATCTGTTCAGCCAATTCGTTGGTCAGGCGTGATGTAACCCAAGAAGCAACGGCGTTGCTGCAGATATCATCACAGGCTTTACCTGCCGGCAACGCGAGTGTCGTGATCGCTGCTTCGCAAAGTGCGGGGAAGCCTTGCGGCATGAATACGCCGATTTTGATCGCTCCAACCTTTGTGCTTCCAGACATTATTATCCCGGCGGGAAAGTCGGCGGATTGGGGTGTATTGATTGCGTTATAGCCAGCCGCCAAACCCACCAGCATTCCAGCGCGCGAGGCAGAGTCGTAGCCAAGTGACCGGCATCGGCTTGCACCTGAGACCGGATTTTGCGCTTTTTTATGCGGCCACACAAAGAGCAGGTGGCCGTCTCCCAGTTTGCGGGCAAATCTATCGAAGGCGGCGCGCGCGTCAGCATCGTTGGAAGCTGCTTCAATCCTGTCTTTCGCCGCCTGAAACAGTCCGGGCAGGTCCGCTTCGCGCGTGAACACAGCCCATTCGAGGTTGGCGTATTGGCGTGCCATCGCGTCATGAACCTGATCGAGATCTGCCAACCAGGCCCGCTTGTCGAATATTTCGGCTGAATTTGAGACGCTCGCCGGCAGAGCAATGCACGCAAATGCAAGAGCGGAAATAAAAGAACGAAAGGAAGCCATTGTTCTCATTGCTGTTCCCTTGTCCATTTTTAGCCTTCTCGCGGAAGCTTTTAAGTGGCAGCTAGATGACCCTATGCTTTCTCCGAAAACAGCAATCAATCCACCTCAAAATATACTGAAGTTGAGGCTCATTATACGTGGCGAGAGGGCGATTGTTTGTCCTCGAATGGCTCTTCGATCCGTCACCCCGATCTCCGACAATTTCCGTTCCCGCCATGGCTAGGACAGCGCCGTCAACTCATAGCCCTGCAAAACAGCGCGGTCGGCGATGGCGGAAATTTCCGTGATGCGGCCGTCTTCCACCGTGGCGGTCAGCACCAACAGCAGCTTGCCATTGGGCGCGACGATGGCACCGACCGCGCCGTCGATCAGTGCCACACGCGCCGCGGTCGCCCGGCCTGCGAACATGCGCGCCACCTGATCGGCGCCGCGCAACTCGGACGGACCGCCCAGCCGCACCGCCGCCGCATCGGACCGGAGCACCACATCGGGGTCCAGAACCGCGACCAGGGCGCCAAGATCGTTGGCGCGCGAGGCGGTGAGAAACGCTTCGATCACGGCGCGCTTTTTGGGCAATTCGCCGGCGGGCGGCTCACCGCCCTGGACCCGGCGCCGGGCGCGGCTGGCCAGCTGCCGCGCCGCTTCCACCGAACGGTCCAGGATGGGCGCGATATCCTCGAAAGGAAGGGCGAACATGTCGTGCAGCACAAAGGCGATCCGCTCGGCGGGATCGAGCCGGGTGAGAACCACCAGCAGAGCCAGCCCCACCGCTTCAGCCAGCAGTGCCTCCTGTTCGGGATCGGCCTTGGCGCGGGGCAGTATCCGGCCTTCCGTTTCCAGCGGCTCCTCGCGGCGCGACTTGCGGGTCCTGAGCATGTCCAGGCAGATCCGCGCCACCACCGTGGTCAGCCAGGCGGCCGGATTTTCAATTTTTCCTGCCTGGAAAGACTGCAGCCGAAGCCAGGCTT
>JAFECO010000297.1 GCA_018242085.1 Pseudomonadota bacterium | reverse complement strand
CGGGCCTTCGCACTTTTGCTGGGTGAGGAGCGGTTCGCCTAGCGAACGAAATGGTCCAGAGGACCATTTCGAGCGACGAACGCCGCGAGCTAAAGCGAGCGGCGGGAGGAATACCCGCCCCCTCGCTCGCGCGATCAAGCCGCCCGCTGCGTCGCAACCACCTGATCGGCCAGCTTGCCGTTCAGCTCCGCGAAATGATCGAACTCCATTTCGAAGGTGCCGACGCCCTGGGTGAGTGAACGCAAATCCACGATCAGGTCGGAAATCTCCGCCATCGGCATTTCCGCCCGCACCGTGTCCCAGCCGCGCCAGCCCTCCCGCCCGTCGAAACCCAGGGGCGCGCCCCGCCTTGTGCCGATCAGGCCGTTGACCTTGGCGGTGGCGTCCTTGGGAACATGGATGGCGATCTTCATCACAGGTTCCAGCAGCACCGGGCCGCAGCCCGGCATGCCCTCGCTCATCGCCAGCCGCCCCGCCGTCTGGAAGGCGGCATCGGAGGAATCCACCGAATGATAAGAGCCGTCGGTCAGCGCCACCGACACATCGACCACGGGAAAACCCAAGGGCCCCGTCTTCATATATTCCACCACGCCTTTTTCCACCGAGCCGATCCATTGCTTGGGCACCACACCGCCCTTGATGCGGTCGTGGAAGACAAAACCCTGGCCGCGCGGCATCGGCTCGATATGCAGCACCACATCGCCATATTGGCCGTGCCCGCCCGACTGGCGCTTGTGCCGCCCCCGTGAAGACGCGGATTTGCGGATGGTTTCGCGATAGGGCACCCGCGGCGCGCGGGTGAGAAGCTTGAGGCCATATTTGCTTTTCAGCTTTTCGATCGCCACCTTCAGGTGAATCTCGCCCTGTCCCGCCAGCACCATTTCCTGGGCGGCCGGATTCTGCTCGAACACCAGGGAAGGATCTTCTTCGATCAACTTGCCGATGGCGGCAGTGACCTTCACTTCGTCCTTGCGGTCCGCCGCTTCGATGGCCAGACGATAGACCGGGGCGTTCAGCGCCACCGGCATGCGCCTGGCGATCGCCTTGTCGGACGACAAACGGTCGCCGGTCTGCACATTGTCGAGCCGCGCCAGCGCCACGGTATCGCCCGCCCGCGCTTCGCTTTTCTTGACCTGCTTGTCGCCGGAAAGCGCCAGGATGCCGCCCACCCGCGCATCCCCGCCCGGACCATGCAGCACCGCGCCGTCTTTCAGCGTGCCCGCAATCACCCGCGCCAGGCTGAGGCGCCCATGCCCGCCATGGAAGGTCTTGATCACCCGGACAACCGTGGCGCCGGTATTGATGCCCGCGCGCTTGGCGGCCGCGTCCACTTCCGGCACTTCATGGCGCAGCGCCTTCAAGAGGCGCCTGACGCCGTGATCGCCGTCCGCCGAGCCGATCAGGACCGGCACCACCAGCCCTTCGGCAAATTCGCGGCTGAGATCGCGCATCACTTCGTCGCGTTCCGGCTCGATATCGGCCAGCAATTCCTCCAGCAGATGTTCGTCATAATCGGCCAGCCGCTCCAGCATCTGGAACCGCGCTTCCTTCTCGCGGATGAGATCGGCGATATCGATCACCTGGGACGGGGCATGCTCGCGGTAGACGAAGGCCCGCTCCAGCGCCAGATCGACAAAGCCGGTGGCGATGCCGTTTTCCCAGATGGGAATCTGGCGCAGCAGCAGCGGCTTTTCGCTGGTCTCCTGCAGCAGCGCCAGAAGTTCGCGCAACGACCCCGTGGCATGCTCGATCTTGTTGACGAAAAGATAATGGGGAATTTTCGCGTCCGACAGCGCCTTGAGGAAAGGCTGCAGCATCTGGACTTTCGCGGGTTCCGGCTCGCACACCACCACCGCCGCGTCGATCGCGGGCAGGACGTTCAAAGTGTCGGCCAGAAATTCGATGGAGCCGGGACAATCGAGGAAAGTGAAATCCTCACCCAGATACTGGGTGGAAAGGACATTGAGTTCGACGCTCATCTGCCGGGCGCGCGCTTCGGGCGAAAAATCGCCCAGGCTGGTGCCGCCATTGACCGAACCCTTGCGGGTCACCGCGCCCGTCACCGCCGCTATGCTTTCCAGCAACAAAGTCTTGCCGCTGCCATAAGGCCCGATCAGGGCGATGCATCGGGTGCCGGCTTTGCTTTTTGGGTTGGACATGAGCGCCTCCTTCGCGATGAATCCTCGCGTTCAGGGCGCCTTCCAGGAGGTCTGTCCGCGGCCGGTTTGGCCCTCGGATCAAGGCCGCTTACCCGCGCCCCTCCAGCCCCATGATGCTCGCGCCGCAGCGCGGGCCGGGTCAAGGCTTTTGCGGACGCAAAAGAGCGATCCTCTCGAAAAATAATCGGCGCGGCGGGCTTGTTTTTCTCAAGCTCCGCTTTTTCCCGCCGGCGGAACCGAAGGCCCGGACGGCAAGGGCACGGAAGACGCGCCGCCGGCATCGTTGCGGGCCATCTGCAAGGCAAAGGCGGCGGCGCCCGGATTCATCGCATCCACCATGGCGCTGGGCATCAGGATGGTGGCGCCCCGCTCCTTGGTGGTTTCATAGATGATGTTCATGGCGCGCAGCTGCAGCGCTTCCGGGCTCGAGGAATAAAGCTTGGCGGCGTTGACGAATTTCTGCGCCACTTCCTCTTCGGCGGCGCCCAGGATGACACGGGCCTGTTTCTCCCGCTCGGCCTGGGCCTGGCGGCTCATCGCATCCTGCAGATTGGCGGGGATGGCGACATCGCGGATTTCCACCGAATTGATGGTAACGCCCCATTCGGCCGTCTTGGCGCCGATCACTTGCTTCAAGGTGGCGTCGGCTTCCTTGCGCTCGGACAGAAGCGCGGAGAGGACCGAGGCGCCGATCATTTCGCGCAAGCTTGTCTGCGCCACCCGCTGCACGGCGCTGTTGTAATCGGT
>JAFECO010000296.1 GCA_018242085.1 Pseudomonadota bacterium | reverse complement strand
CGGCGGCTGGGTGCGGACATTTCGACTCTCCCGCTTGGGTCGCGTCACGCTAACACGGGCCAAAGCGGAAGCCGTTATGCATTCAAGAATATCACGAGAAACAGACTATCCCTTATGGCTATTGGCTTAAAATTTTCGGTGACCGCTGTAACCTTGGCCGCGCTTGAAAAAGCAGAATCCGGCATTCAATCTCTCGCGCATGACAAACAAAATCGCTCCCTCCCGCCGCAAATTTCTCAAGACCGCCCTTGCCGGTGCAGGTGCCGCAGCCGCGGTGCCGCTGTCCGCGAAAGCCGACGACTACATCACCCCGTCGATGACCACGCCCGGCAAGGCCTTCACGCCGTACGGCATGCCGTCCGGCCATGAAGATGTGAAGCGCCTGCTCCGCCCGCCGGGGATTTCGCCGGGCACCGGCGGCTCGCTGTCGCCGATCGAAAGCCTGGAAGGCATGATCACGCCCAGCGGCCTGCATTTCGAGCGTCATCACAACGGCGTGCCCGATATCGACATCAAGGCGCACAAATTCCTGATCCACGGCCTGGTGGACAAGCCGCTGGAATTCACCATCGCCGCCCTGGACCGCTACCCGCGCATCAGCCGGATGCATTTCGTGGAATGCGGCGGCAACAGCGCCGCCAATGCGGGTTCGCCCACCCCGCCGCAAGTCACCGCCGGCGGCATTCACGGCCTGATCTCCTGCAGCGAATGGACCGGCGTGCAGCTGGGCATGCTGCTGGATGAAGCGGGCGTGAAGCCGGAAGGCAAATGGATCCTGGCGGAAAGCGCCGACGCGGCGGGCATGTCGCGTTCCATCCCGCTCCAGGAAGCGCATGAGCAGGGCATTCTCGTCCTTTATCAGAATGGCGAGCGCCTGCGCCCCGAACAGGGTTATCCGCTGCGCCTTTTGATGCCGGGCTGGGAAGGCAATCTCAACGTCAAATGGCTGCACCGGATCAAGGTCACCGCCAGCCCCACCATGACCAAGGACGAGACCTCGAAATACACCCAGTCCCTGAAGGACGGCAAAGCCAACCAGTTCAATTTCATTCAGCCGCCCAAATCCGTGATCACGCGCCCGTCGGGCATGATGACCATGAACGGGCCCGGCTATTATGAAATCTCCGGCATCACCTGGTCGGGCCATGGCAAGATCGCCAAGGTCGAAATCTCCTTCGACGGCGGCTCGACCTGGACGGCGGCGGAAATGCCCGGACCGGTCTTCTCCAAATGCGTGACCCGCTTCCGCCTGCCCTGGGAATGGGACGGCAAGGCCGTGGTCGTGCAAAGCCGCGCCACCGACGAGAAGGGCAATGTTCAACCCACCCGCGCGGCGTGGAAGGATCGCTTCTCCCCCGCCCAATTCTATCAATACAATGCCATTCAAGCCTGGCAGATCGGCGCCGATAACACGGTGAAGAACATCTATGTTTAAGACGCTCGCCTTTTTGCTCGCAGCCGCCGCGCCGCATTTCGGCGCGCCCGCCGATCCCAACCTGGTCAAGGCCTGGGACCGCTCCATTCCGCCCGACGGCGCGGGGCTGCCGCCCGGCAAAGGTTCGGTGTCGGAAGGCCTGGCGATCTACACCGAGAAATGCGTGATGTGTCATGGTGTCAATGGCGTCGGCAAACCGGCCGATCAACTCACCGGCGGCGTCGGCTCGCTGGCGACCGCCAATCCGGTCAAGACCGTGTCGAGCTACTGGCCCTATGCCACCACTTTGTTCGATTACATCCGCCGGGCCATGCCGGTCACCAGCCCCCATTCGCTGTCGGATCACGAAGCCTATGCGCTGACGGCCTATATCCTGTCGATCGACGGCATCGTGAAGAAGGATGCGGTACTGGACGCCAAAAGCCTGCCCAAGGTGAAAATGCCCAACCGCGACGGCTTCATCGACGCTTACGGCGCGACCAAGCGGTAACTTTTGTTGGCGCGCGATCTTTCGGAAAACCGCTGCACACTTTTCCGGATCGCGCGCTAACGGCTCCAGGCCACCAGGCGGTTATTCTGTTCGCCCAGCCCTTCGACGGACAGGCGCAGCGTATCGCCGGCTTTGAGATATTGCGGCGGCTTCATGCCCAGGGCCACGCCGGGCGGGGTGCCGGTGGCGATGATGTCGCCCGGCATCAATGTCATGAAGTGGCTGATATAGCTTACCAGCGTCCGCACATCGAAGATCATGGTCTGGGTGCTGCCATTCTGGCGGCGCACGCCATTCACCTCGGTCCATAATTTCAAATTTTGAGGATCGGCGACTTCATCGCGCGTCACCAGCCAGGGCCCGATGGGCGCGAAGCTGTCGCAGCCCTTGCCCTTGTCCCACAATCCGCCCCGCTCGCTTTGATATTCCCGCTCGGACACATCGTTGATCACGCAATAGCCCGCGACGTGATCCATCGCGTCCGGCTCGCTCACATAAGAGGCGCGGGTGCCGATCACCACGCCCAGCTCGACTTCCCAATCGGTCTTCACCGAGCCGCGCGGAATGACGATGTCGTCATCCGGCCCGTTCAGCGAACTGACCGCCTTGAGAAACAGGATCGGCTCCTTGGGAATCTTGGCGCCGGTCTCGGCGGCATGGTCGGCATAATTGAGACCGACACAGACGATCTTGGAGATTCCGGTGAGTGGCACACCCAGGCGCGCGCCATCCGGGATTTTCGGCAGGCCGGCGGGATCAATGGCGCCAAGGCGCGCCAAACCCTCAGGTGACAAAAGGTTCGGCGTGATCTCGGAAACATGCCCGGACAGATCCCGCAAAATTCCGGCCGCATCCACCAGTCCGGGTTTTTCCGCGCCTTTCGCGCCCCAGCGTATCAGCTTCATGGCGAAATCCTTTCCGTCTCAGTGTGAAATATCTTCCAGCCCGCGATGAAGCGTGACCGGCCCCCAAATGCCGATCACCAATACCATCACCGTCATGGCCGC
>JAFECO010000295.1 GCA_018242085.1 Pseudomonadota bacterium | reverse complement strand
TGCGACGACAAGGGCATCCTGCTGATCTTTGACGAGATCCAGACCGGCATGGGCCGCACGGGGAAACTCTTTGCCCATGAATGGCTGGGCATCGATCCCGACATCATGTGCGTGGCCAAAGGCATCGGCGGCGGTTTTCCGCTGGGCGCGCTCCTTGCGACGGCGGATGCGGCCAAGGGCATGACCGCGGGCACGCACGGCACCACCTATGGCGGCAATCCGCTCGCGATGGCGGTGGGCAATGCGGCGGTGGACCTGGCGACGGCGCCGGGCTTTCTGGATCACGTCAACAAGATCGCCAATTACCTCAACCAGCAATTGGGCGCGCTGGTGGCGGCCCATCCCGCCATTTTCGAAGGCGTGCGAGGCCAGGGCATGATGCTGGGCCTGAAGATGAAGGTGCCCAATGGCGACTTCATCACGGCCGCGCGCGGCGTGGGCATTGTGGTGCTGCCGGCGGGCGACAATGTGGTGCGGCTATTGCCGCCGCTCACCCTGTCGGAAGCCGAAGCCCGCGAAGGATTGGAATTGTTGGGCAAGGCCGCGGCCGCCCTGGAGACGAAGGTAGCTGCGCAATGAACGCCCCTGTGAAAAACATGCCGAAGCATTTTCTCGATTTGTCGGATCACGACAGCGCCACCTTGCGCGCCATCATCGACGACGCCAAGGCGCGCAAGGCCGCGCGCCTGGGCCTGCCCAAGGGCGTGGCGGACAAGGATGCGCCGCTGACCGGCCGGGTGCTGGCGATGATCTTCGACAAGCAATCCACCCGCACCCGCATCTCCTTCGATGTGGCGATGCGCCAGCTGGGCGGCACCACCTTGATGCTCACCGGCAATGAGATGCAGCTGGCCCGCGAGGAAACCATCGCCGACACGGCGCGGGTGATCTCCCGCTATGTCGATGCGGTGATGATCCGTCTTCTGGATCACGAGATGGTGGAAGAGCTGGCGGCCAACGCCACCATTCCCGTCATCAACGGCCTCACCAAATGGAGCCACCCGGCCCAAGTGATGGCGGACGTGATGACCTTCGAGGAACATCGCGGCCCCATCAAGGGCGCCACCGTGGCCTGGAGCGGCGACGGCAACAATGTGCTGACATCGTGGGTCCATGCGGCCAAGAAATTCGACTTCACCCTGCGCGTGGCCTCGCCCAAGGAATTGTCGTCCGATCCCGAAGTGATTCATTGGGCCAAGGGCGCCAAAGTCGAGTTCGGCACCGATCCGGAAGCGGCCGTGAAAGACGCGGACTGCATCGTCTCGGACGCCTGGGTGTCGATGGGCGATGACGACGCCACCAAGCGGCACAATCTGCTCAAGCCTTACCAAGTGAATGCGCGATTGATGGGCCTGGCCAAGAAGGACGCGATCTTCATGCATTGCCTTCCCGCCCACCGCGGCGAGGAAGTCACCGACGAAGTGATCGACGGCCCGCAGTCCGTCGTCTTCGACGAGGCGGAAAATCGCTTGCACGCGCAGAAGGCGATTTTGGCCTGGGCTCTGGGCTAGGCTTTGATATCCGCCAGGAAATTCCGCGCCAGGGCGTGATAAAGCGACTGGCGCTGGAAGGCCCGGCTCACGGCATAGGCGATGAATGAGGCCAGCATCAGCGGGATCACCATTCCGCTGGCGCCGCTCATTTCGCCCACGATGACGAAAGACGTGATCGGGGCCTGCACCACGCCGGAAAAATAGGCCGCCATGCCCAGAAGCACGATGGCGCTTACCGCATGCACGCCCAAGAGCTGCGCCACCGTGCTGCCCATGCCCGCGCCGATGGAAAGCGAAGGCGCGAACAATCCGCCCGGGATTCCGGAGAGACTGGACGCGGCCGTGGCGATGAATTTCAGCGGCGCGAATCCGAAAGCCAGCCCATGGCCCTCCACCGCGCCGCGCGCCGCGTCATAGCCGGTGCCATAGGTGGCGCCATGGCTGAGCAATCCGCAGGCCGCCACGATCAGGCCGCAAGCCCCCGCCAGCATCAGCGCGCGCGACATCGCCGCCCCCGCCAGCCAGGCGCGGATCATCGCCGTGCCCCGCACGATCAGGAACGCGAACAGCGCGCCCAGCAATCCGCCCAGCACGCCGCACACCAGCACGGCGATCCAGTCGATGGTCACCGTCAGCATGGAGGTGGAATGGCCGAAATAGCTGTAATTGCCCACCAGCCCCAACGATGCCAGGCCCGCCAGGATCACCGCGATCAAGACCAGGCCGCTGGTGCGGCTTTCAAAGGCGCGGCTCATTTCCTCGATGGCGAAGACGATGCCCGCCAGCGGCGTGTTGAAGGCGGCGGCCACGCCTGCCGCCGACCCGGCCAGGATCAGCCCCCGTTCGCGGCCCAAACCGCCAAGCTTTGCCGCCGTCAGCATGATCGACGCGCCCACTTGCACGGTGGGGCCTTCGCGTCCGATCGAGGCGCCGCAGCCAAGCCCGATCAAGGTGAGAAGAATTTTCCCAACCGTGAGGCGCAGCGACAATAGCCGGAAACGCGCGGCATCGTCTTTCAGATGCCGCGCGGCGATGGCCTGGGGAATGCCGCTGCCTTGCGATCCGGCGAAAGCGGTGCGCGCCGCCCAGGCGCATAGCATGAAGCCGGCCGGGGTCAGCGCCAGCGCCAGCCAGGGATTGAAGAGGATATGCCCGAACAATTCCTGGGCGCGATTGGCCGCCCAGGCAAAGGCGACGCTGATCACGCCCACGGCAATGGCGCCGCCCCACAGGACCAGCCGCATTTTCCAGTGACGGCCTGAAAACAGCAGCAGCCGCTGGCGGCGCAAGGTGGCGGATCGCGTGGTCATGAAAGCCTTGTCAAGCACAGGACCGTGATAGGCCCATTTCGCGCGCCAGCGAAAATGAAATTATCGTCGGGGAGTAAGGAACTTCAGCCGCTTCAGCAGCCAGGGCATGGTGAGGCCCTGGATCACCACCGAAAAGCC
>JAFECO010000294.1 GCA_018242085.1 Pseudomonadota bacterium | reverse complement strand
TGGTTTGGCCGCCTCTGAAAGGGCCTCCAGCACGGCCTTGAATGGCAGCATCACGCAGACATGCCGGCCCTTGTGTCCCGCCACTCCGTCGAAAACGCCGAAGGCGGAAAATGGTGGTGGGGGCGCAGGTCCGCCTTGCAGCATCGCGGCGACATGGTCGGCCAGTGCCCGAAGCTCTGCCGGCGTATGCCCTTTGGCCTCCGCGCCCAGGATTGCGGCCGATGCCTGGGTCAGCACACAGGCCTGGGTGTGGTGCGCCAGTTCGATGATCCGGCCATCCGCCGTCCGGACATCCACCGTGACCCGGTCGCCGCAGGCCGGATTGTGGGCCGTGGCGCTGGCGTCCGGGTGCGCCAGACGACCGGCGCCGGCCGCATCGGCGGCCAGCCGCAACAGCTCCTTGCGGTACAAAGGATCGCTCATGGCTGGCTGCGCTCCCGAAAGGCGGAAAGGGCCTCGCCGGTGTCGATGTCGGTCAAGGGGGCGTCCGACCCGGCTTCGACTTCGCAGACCAGCCCGGCATAGGGCGCGAGCAGGGCGCGGGCGCCCGCATCGCCGGTCAGCGTCCGCATCTCGTCAAAGAAACGCCGGGCCCACAGGACCGGATTGCCGCGCTTGTCGCCATGGACGGGCACGATGATGGCGCGGTCTTCGCCGGGATCGAAGGCGGCGATCAGCCGGTCCAGCAGACCGGCATTCACCGCCGGCATATCGCCCAGAAGGATCAGCGCACCGTCGCAATCGGCGGGCAGCGCGTTAAGACCACAAATGAGAGATGTGCTCAAACCATTTGAATAATCTTGATTTTCCGAAAATATCACCGGTAGCCCGTCCAAGGCGGACCGGATACGCTGCTGCTCGTTGCCAACGACAACAATGACATCGGACGCCGCACTCATCAGTGCCGCTTCGACCGCGTAACGGATCATGGGCTTTCCCGCCAAGGGCTGGAGCAGCTTGTTGATGTTCTCCCCCGAGGCCCGCATCCGGGACGAATGGCCGGCCGCCAGCACGATGGCGCCGATGCGCGGCAGCCGGGGCGCGGTCACCAGCGGCGCCTCACGCGGATGGGGGCGGATGGGGCTGTCCGCCAACAATCCCCCAACCCCCATGGCTCCGATTTCGGCCCGGCCGACCGGCAGGCCCGCCAGGACCCGCCACAGCACGAAATCAAACCCGTTCAACCGGGGCGAACGGGCGCAGCCCGGCAGCCCGATGACCGGCCGCCCGTCCAATGTCCCGCTCATCAGCAGGTTGCCCGGATCGACCGGCATGCCCAGGACCGCGATCCGGCCCCCGGCGCGTTCCAGGGCGGCCGGCAGGACATCGCGCCGGTCGGCGATGGCGCTGGCCCCGAACAAGAGAATGAGGTCGGCGCCGGCCGCCGCGCCGATCGCATCGGCCACCGCGCCGATGTCATGGGGCACGCGGCGCTCGAAGCCGATGGCCGACCCCAGCGGCTTCAGCCGCGCATCCAGCGCCGCGCGGTTCTTGTCCAGAAGCGCCGGCTTCATGCCGGGCAGGCGGGTGGAGATCAGCGCCACCTTGCGGGGCAGGAACGGCGCCACCCGGATGGCGGCCGATGCCGCCAGAATCGTCTCGACCGCCGCGACGCCGGTTTCGTGCGCCGCGAAGGGAATGATCTTGATGGTGGCCAGCATCTGTCCCGCCGTCACTTTGGCGAAAGGCTGCAAGGTGGCGAGGGTGATGGCTTCATCCTGCGCGTTCGCCGCCTGAATGGCGGCCGCATCGATCAACGCCAGCCCGGTCGTCTCGGCATAGAGATTGACCCGCCCCGTAAACGCCGCCCCGATCCGCACCGCGCCGTCCTTGGCGGAAGCCGCGGCCGCGATGCGCGCCGCCGCCTTGTCTTCCGGCACATCGCCCGGTTCGGTCCAGGCAATGGTGATGTCCGTAACGCCCGCATCCTTGAGCGCCTGAATGTCGTCTGCCGAAAGGATGCGCCCCTTGCGGAATGACAAGTCTCCCTGGCGCACGCCATGGGCCAAAATCGCGCCGGTCGCGCCGGCAACGGGAAAGCGTCCGAATTGCATGAGCGCAGTCTAAAAGGTCTAGGCCTGCGCCGCCATCCGCGGCAGATGCATGCGGGCCCTGAGCCCGCCTTGGCGGCGGTTTTCCAGCACGATGGCGCCGCCATGGCCTTCGGCTATGGCCTTGGCCAGGGTGAGGCCGAGGCCCGTGCCGCCCGTGGCTGCGTTGCGCGAACTTTCCAGCCGCACGAAAGGCTCGAACACCCGCGTATGTTCGTCTTCCGGAATACCCGGCCCGTCATCCTCGATCACGATGTCATAGCCGTCGCTATTGTTGGTGATCTGGACCTGGGCTTTGTTGCCATAGGCGACGGCGTTTTCCACCAGATTGCGGACGGCGCGCCTGATCTCGTTGGGGCGGCAGCTGACGGGCGCGGGGTCATGGTTCTGCCAGGTGACCGGCTCGCCCAGATCATCAAGGTCGGCGCAGAGGCTCTCCACCAGGGCTGAAAGATCGACATTGCGCTTGCCTTCGCCGCCGGCGCCGCGCGCGGCCGACAGGACCTGCTCGGTCAGGTCCTGCAATTCGTCCAGATTCTGCTGCAGACCCTCGCGCAGGTCCTCGTCTTCCACGAATTCCAGATTGATGCGCATCGCCGTGATCGGCGTGCGCAGGTCGTGTCCCACCGCCGAAAGAAGATGGCGCTGGCTTTCCAGGGTGCGGGTGACTTTCTCCGTCATCTGGTTGAAGGCGACCGCCGCGTTGCGCACGTCATCGGGTCCGTTTTCATCGACATGGGGCGCCGATCCGCCTCCGGCCACGACCGAGGCGGCGGCGGTGAGTTCGGAAAGCGGGCGCACCACGCGCCGGGCCACCAGGGCCGCGCCCGCGGAGGTGACCAATGTGGCGACCGTCGCCGCCACCAGCATTTCAACCGGCCATGTGGGCTTGGAGCGCAAGAACACCATCGAA
>JAFECO010000293.1 GCA_018242085.1 Pseudomonadota bacterium | reverse complement strand
CAGCACGAAGCCTGGGTGGCGCGCTTGCGCTTGTTGCCGCCACCGGTCCGGCCTTCGCGCTGACCGATGAAATCCAGGTCTATACCGGCGACGCCGCCCCGCCCGGCGTCTTCAACCTCACGCTGCACAGCAACTACACGCCCAGCGGCCTGCGCCAGCCGGACTTTCCCGGCGGCCTTGTCGACAACCGTTCCTATAGCGGGGCGGCGGAATGGGCCTACGGCGTGACGCCCTGGTTCGAGGCGGGGATGTACATGCCGCTCTATTCCATCTCCAGCAATCATGGCGGCGGGCTCAATGGCTGGAAATTGCGCGCCCTGTTCGTCAATCCCGACAATCCCACCAGCGATTTCTATTACGGCCTCAATTTCGAATTCAGCGTCAATGCCGGGCATTGGGACCAGGAGCGCTATACCGGCGAAGTGCGTCCCATCATCGGTTATCATTTCGGTCCGGTGAGCCTCACCATCAATCCGATCCTGGACAATTCCTACCGGGGATTGGCGGCGCTGGATTTCGCGCCCGCCACGCGGCTGGATTATGCCCTGTCCAAGCAATGGGCCGTGGCGGTGGAGGAATATGACGATTTCGGCGAATTGCGGGGCTTTCTTCCCGGCCGCGAGCAATCGCATCAATTGTATCTGGTGGCCGATTATACCGGCCCGGTTTCGGTGGAAGGCGGCATCGGCTTCGGCCTCACCCCCGCCACCGATCATCTGACCTTGAAGCTGATCCTCACCGGCGATCTCAACGGGCCGGACGGGGTTTTCAATCTATGACGCGCCGTCCGCCGGCAGCATCCGCTGCAGCACCCGGTCGCGCAGGATGAAATAATGATAAAGCGCGCCCGCCACGTGCAGGATGATGAAGCCCAACAGCACATAGACCAGGACATTGTGGATGTCGCCCGCCTCATGCCCCCAATCGGAGCCGTTGGGCGCCAGGGCGGGAAGGGTGACGGCGCCGAACAGCTTGACGTCCCAGCCGCGCGCATTGGCGGCGGCCCAGCCCAGCAATGTCATGACCAGCACCAGCGCGTAGAGAATAAGATGGGTGGCGCGAGCCAGCATCGTTTCCCAGCCTGTCATGCCCGCGGGCAGCGCGACGGGAAACAACAGCCGCCAGATCAGCCTGAGCAGGATCACGAACAGGATCGCCGCGCCGATCGACAGATGCCAGTTCACCCAGCCTTCATTCCGCGTGCCCCGGCCGATATGCGGCATGATCGAGCCCACCGCATATTGCGCCGCCAGCAGAAGAAAGATCAGCCAGTGAAAAATCTTGGCAATGGCACCGTAAGATTTGCGCGCCGTCATGACGGTATTTTCCCGGATTGCCCGCACGCAAAGGAATATAGGCAAAATTGTGTGCGCGGCTATACGGTTTTGTATAGTTGGAAGGTGGCCCGCGCGCGCCGATTGTTGCTACAAGGACGATGAGCGCCGAACGGAAAATGACCTGATGCGGAAGATAGCTTTGATCGCGGCTGCGTTGACGGTCGCGCAGCCGGTGCTGGCCGCGCCGGCCGTCAATCTCGGCCCCCCGGTGCCGCTCAGCAAGACCAAGAAGGACATCGAAACCCTGGGCAGCGGCATCGCCATCGCCTTGCCGCTGGTGGCGGGCGGGATTTCCTATTTCAAGCACGACACGATGGGTCTGGCCCAGCTCACGGTGGAAACCGTGTTCACGGTGGGCACGGCCTATGCGATCAAGAATATCGTGCGCGAGCGCCGGCCCGACGGATCGGATTATCAATCCTTCCCGTCCGACACCACCGCGCTGGCCGCTTCGGGGTCATCCTATCTGTGGGGCCGCTATGGCTGGCAATATGGATTGCCCGCTTTCCTTGCCACCCAATTCGTTTCCTACAGCCGCATCCAGGCCAAGAAGCATCATTGGTACGACACGCTGGCCAGCTCCGCGATCGCGGCGGGCTATGGCTATGCGCTGACCACGCCCTTCAAGCGCAAATACAATATCGACACCAGCCTGGAAGCGACGCCCGACGGCGCGGCGATCCATCTGTCGTATAATTTCTAGGGTTCATTTCGCCCGCGGTTCTGCGCGCCCAAAACCAAAGCGGACCGGATCGGGTGATCCAGTCCGCGCTCGGTTCGCGATGCGAAGGTGAAAGCGTTCCGCCGGTCAGTGGGCGGGCGGCACGAAGCCGATCGCCTTCAAGAATTCGGTGCGCTGGTCCAGTTCCTTCTGCCCGGCGGGATAGCCGTTGGACTTGAGGATGAAGGCGAGGATCTGCGCATATTGGGTGCGGCTCAGCTTGCCGGGATTGTCCTGGGGCATGGTGGTGCGGATGCGCTCGAACAATTCGCCCACGGACAGGCCCGCCCAGTTGGAAATGAATTCGCCGCCGACCAGCGCGGGAGCTTCGCCGTTGCCGGTGAGGCCCGAACCATGGCAGGCCGCGCAATGCTGGGAAAACTGAACCTGGCCCTGGTCCGCCTGGGCGGCCGTATAGACGCCATCCAGAGTCGTGGGGCCGCTTTGCGCCCATGCCACGCCGCCGATGCCGGCCGAAACCATGAGGGCCGCCGCGAGGATGGCGATTCTGGAAGACATGCTGTGCTCCTGACCTGTGACTGCTTGGCCACGCTAAAATGGCCCGGGATAATGTCTCAATCATGGCCGGTTGGACAGTGCATCCAATTGACGCGTGGGAGTCTGTGGCAGCCTTGCAACGCCGCGTCTTCCCATCGCGGGGCGGCGCGGGCTTATCTCTTGATGGTCAGGCTGATTCCGGGTGTGGGATTGGCGCTGCTGCTTCTGACATTGTCCCATACCAAAAAGCCGACCACCGCCACCGCGACCAGGACGGCGCCGAGAAGGAAGCTGAAAAGAACATTGCCGCCGCCCGATTTGGTTTCGACGATCATGCGCCGGTCCTTGATGAAGCCACGGGACAGGAAACGAAGATCGCCGGAGGGAAGTTCCTGGGTGGGGTTCCCGGA
>JAFECO010000292.1 GCA_018242085.1 Pseudomonadota bacterium | reverse complement strand
TTCATCGCCTCCAGCAGCTTTTCCACCAATGGGATCAGCGCGGGCAATCTGGCCATCAAGCCCGACCAGCGCTGGCAGTTCGAAGGCGACGCCGAATATCATTTCTGGGGCAAGGGCGCCCTGGTGCTGAGCTATACCCGCGAGAACATCACCGACCTGGTCGATTTCATTCCCATCGGCGGCGGGCTGGACGGGCCGGGCAACATCCCCAAGGCCACCAACAATATCTATAATATCGAATTGTCCATGCCGCTCGACCGGCTGGGCTGGGACGGCGGCACCTTCAAGCCGTCGCTGATCTGGAAAGATGCCGCGGTCCCCGATCCGGTGACCGGCGAGATCCGCCAGATCTCCAACCAGCAGGACCGCAAGCTGGTGTTCAACTTCCTGCAGGACATTCCCGATTGGCATTCCAGCGTGACGCTCACCATGCAGACGGCGTTCAAGCGGCCCAATTTCCGCATCGCCCAGGTGAATGCGATTCAGCTGCGCCCATTCTATGTGGAGCTGGATTGGGACTATAAGCCCCAGCCGGACCTGGACCTGCAGATCAAGCTGCAGAACTTCGTGCCCTATCAGTACGACCTGACCCAGTTCAATTATGCCGGGCCGCGCAACGTCTCGCCGCTGGCGTCATACCAGCTGGAGCATAATCATTCCGAAGCCCGCGTGTTCCTGCAGCTGCGCAAGACATTTTGAGTGGAGAAGTCGGACGTGGTGGCCCCGGTCAGACTCGAACTGACACGTCCCTTTCGGAACAACGGATTTTAAGTCCGGTGCGTCTACCAGTTCCGCCACGGGGCCCCGTCGCAATTGCGTAGTGGGTGAGCGCGCGGCCCGTCAAGGCCCGCCCCAATCCCCGGCGCCCTAGAACCACAGATCCGAGACGCAGCGCCCGTCCTGGCCCAGGCTGGCGAAGCTATGCAGGCCTTCCCAATGATGGATGGGGAGATGCGCGACAATATCCGGTTCGGCCATCCGCAGATTGACGGCGGTGCGGATGCGGCCTTCCGGATCGGGCGTGAAGGCGCGATGTGGCGGCGTCAGGTGTCACATCGAACGACCAGCGCACCGCGCCGCAATGACAGGCCCCTTCCATCATCTTGTTTCAGCTTTCTCGGCTTATAGCGGGTACTGGTCCATTAGACTTCCGGGTGCATCAAGAAATTAGAAAACATGGCGCATCTGCTTGGCCGGTCCAAACTGCGTCTGCGCAAAGCCGGTCGGGCGAAACCCAAGCTTTTCATAAAAGCCCTCGGCGCGCGGGTTTGCTATAACCTCGATGGCCCCGGCGCCCTGATCTCGCGCCAGGCGAACCGCATCGGTGATCAAGGCGCGGCCGATCCCGATGCCCCAATGGTCCGGTTCGACAAAAAGGCCGTCCAATTCGGACACGTCAGCAGATTTTGGAATGACCACGGAGAAGCCCACGCGGCGCGAACCAAACTCCGCCACGCGCACGCGATTTTCCTGCAGTTGAGACAGTGGCAGCTGAATCGCGTCCGGGTGGGCCAGCAAATCTGCCCGATATTCTTCCCAAACCAGCGATGCGCGGCGTTGAAGCTCCTCCAGATCGGCGCGTTCTTCGAGTGCTCCAAACCTGATATTCAGAGTCATTTCGCTTGAACCCCTTCCCATTGCTCGATCAGCTTCACGCTGTCTGGCCTTGGGGACTGTCAGGCGTGGATCGCTTTCGCGGTCGCGAGTCGAGCATCCTTGCGGGCTTTTTTGGAATAGCGTCGCTTGATCTTGGCGATCTGTCCTGGACGCCAGCTGAGGTTCCGCCGCCAGAAGCGGGCGAAAGCGTCGAAACCGTCTCCAGCCAGGTTTTCTCGATGACCCATCATTTGGGGCACCTTAGGTCCGGGACTGTCAGCGTACAATCGGACAGGATTTCAAACTGAACCAGTGCCTAAAGTGCGGCTGATCATGGTATAAGTTATTGTTTTTATTGAGATAGAAAAGTCACGCTCAACCATAAATTGTGGCTGTTTGACTTCGGGTTTTCGCTGCCTATAGTGCGCCGCCTTTCCAGACTCCTGGGCCCGAAAGAAGACGAAAGAGACCGATGAGCAAGCGCCAAAATTCCAAGTACAAACTCGACCGCCGCATGGGCGAGAATATCTGGGCCCGCCCGAAGAGCCCGGTCAACAAGCGCTCCTATGGTCCGGGCCAGCACGGCCAGCGCCGCGCCAAGAAGCTTTCCGACTATGGCACCCAGCTGCAGGCCAAGCAGAAGCTCAAGGGTTATTACGGCAACATCACCGAGCGGCAGTTCCGCAAATATTACACCGACGCCTCGCGCCGTCCCGGCGACACTGGCGAGAACATGATCGGTCTGCTCGAGACCCGTCTGGACACCATCGTCTATCGTTCGAAATTCGTGCCCACGCCGTTCGCCGCCCGCCAGCTGGTCAGCCATGGCCATGTGCGCGTCAATGGCCGCCGCGTCACCATCGCCTCCTATCAGGTGAAGGCGACCGACGTGCTGGAACTTTCGCCCAAGGCCAAGGAAATGGCGCTGGTGCTGGAAGCCTCCAAGAGCGCCGAGCGCGACACGCCCGATTATGTGGAAGTCGATCACGGCAAGATGACCTCCAAGCTGCTGCGCGTGCCCAAGCTGGCCGACGTGCCGTATGCCGTGCAGATGCACCCGCACCTCATCGTGGAATTCTACTCGCGCTAGTGAGCCATTGGCGCGCTTTAGCGCGCGAGCATGTCCAGTGGACATGCGAGAGATGGCGAACGCCGCGAGCACGAGCGAGCGGCTGACATACGAAAAATGCAAAGCCCGCAGGCGCTGCCTGCGGGCTTTTTCTTTTGCGGCTTCGCGATAGTCTATTTGCGGACACCGGCTTTCTTCCCCGCATGGCGAAGCCATTGGCGGGGGAAGATGTCTTCTGAGGGTTTATCCCGAAGAAGACAAATGGGGGCAGAAAACGCATGTCCTACAAACTTTACGGCGATCTGGGTTCGGGCGC
>JAFECO010000291.1 GCA_018242085.1 Pseudomonadota bacterium | reverse complement strand
GATCTATTTCCTGAATTTCGATTCCGATATTCTTTCCGGCATCACCAGGGACTTCAACCTTGCCGGCGCGCGCATCGTTCCCGCCGCGTCCGCCGGCATCGCGCTTGCCGGCTTTCCCGGCCTCTCCGCCAATTTGGGGCTGCAATGGAAAAAGCGCGTCTCGCAGGACATTTTCGGCGAAAGGCTGCCGCTGCTTTGGGCCCTGGCCGTCATCTCCTTGGCCCTGACCGCGGCGGTGGCGGGCGGCTGGGCCTGGATCCTGGTGCGGATGCGCCGGGTCGAAACCGCCGCCCTCACCCACAGGACCTTGGTGGCCGAACAGGCGGCCCAGGCCAAGTCGCTGTTCATCGCCAATATGAGCCACGAATTGCGCACGCCCTTGAACGCGATCATCGGCTTTTCCGAAATGCTCACGCATCAATTGTTCGGCCCCTTGGGGCACCGCAAATACGCCGAATACACGCAAGACATCCTGGCCAGCGGGCGGCACCTGCTCGATGTCGTCAACGACATATTGCTGATGTCCAAGCTGGACGCCAAGAAGCAGGAATATCATATCGGCGCGCTGGCGATCGAGCCGGTGATCCGCGAAGCCTTGCTGCTGGTGTCCCCCGACGCGGAAAAAAGAAATATCGCGATCGAATTCGCCGGCGGCGACGAGACGATCACCGCATTCGCCGACCGCCAGGCGCTCAAGCAGGTTGCCATCAACCTGCTCAGCAATGCCGTCAAATTCTCCTATCCCGGCGGGCGCGTCGAAGTTGACGTCGCGCCTTGCGGCGCGGACGCGGTCGAACTCAAAGTCCGCGACCATGGCTGCGGCATGCCTGAAGAGCTTTTGCGGAAGCTGGGCCAGCCCTTCACCCAGGCCAGCCACGCCTATATCCGCAACAATCAGGGCACGGGCTTGGGCTTGTCGATCTGTTATGCGCTGGCCGCCGGATTTGGCGGCAGCCTTGGCTTCGAAAGCGTGGAGGATGCGGGCACCACCGCCACCTTGCGCCTGAGGTCCGCGCCGGTGAAGGAAGGCGCCGCCCCGCCGCGCCAGGAACCGCACGCGGCCTGATTGCAAGCCCCCAGCGGCTGTGCCTCAATGCCGGGACGTTTCGGCGACGGGGGTATCGGAATGACACGGCGCACATTCGCGGCCGCAGCCGCATTCGCACTCTTGGCATCTCCCGCGCTGGCGCAGACGCCTTTGCCTGCGCCGACCTTCCATCACCTGATGCTGAACAGCACCGATCCGGATGCGGCGGCCGCCTTCTATGTGAAGGCCTTCCCGTCGACCACGCGCACCAGCTGGGCGGGCTATCCCGCCATCCTGTCGCCCACCCATGTGCTGATCCTGTTCAACAAGGTGGCCGCGCCGCCAAACGCCGATCCGCTGTCCACCGCCTTCTGGCATTTCGGCTGGAACCCGCCCGACCAGCGCGCCAAGGTCGCGGCTCTTCAAGCGCAAGGCTTTGCATTCGCCCCGCTTTGGACGGGCCAGGGCGATGGCGCGGTGGTGATCAGCAGCGACGCGCTTCCCGGCATGGGCGGCGTCTATGGCCTGGGCGAAACCAGAGCGCAGATGGCCGACAATATCGCCAAGGGAGTCAAACCCAAGGGTGGTCCCGGCTTCGCTTACCTGATGGGCCCTGACGGCGCCTTGATCGAGGAAGAAGGCCTCAGCGATCCGGAGCGTTTCAATCATGTGCATATGTGGCAGGAGGAGCCCATCTGCGCCCAGCTCTGGTACCAGAAACACCTGAACGCCGCGGTGCGCGCGCGACCCGATGCGCCCCAATATACCGAAGCCAATTGCCATGTGCCGCGCGGCGAAGTCACTTGGCCGTCCTTGACCAAAAACGGCATGTATCGCTATCCGGTGGCGGGCGTGATCTTCTCCGATGTGACGATGAACTGGTACATGAACCAGACGGACAAGCCGCTGGCCCCGACGCGCGGGCATCTGATGGACAGCGTGGGGCTTGGCGTCGCCGATCTCGATGCCTGGATCGCCAAGCTCAAGGCCGAGAAGGTCACCTTCCTGAGAGACGTTTTCCGCATCGGCGACACCCGCGCCGTGACCATCGAAGGCCCCAGCCATGAAGCGATTGAGTTGGTGGAAGTGAAATAGGCGCCAACGCGGAACGGTCTATTCCACGAGCGGCGGCCTAGGCGGACTTCCTCAGCCGGATTGCCGGCATCGCAAATCATGCCGCCCAGGCGATCGTCCGCGGGCATGCATCACATCCGGCGCCATTCGCCATGATCCCAATAGCCGTGATGCCAGTCATGGTCGTCGTCGCCATCGTGCCAGGAATAATGCCGCTCGTGGCGATGCCGGTCCCACCAGCTGTCGTCATGGAACGACAAGGTCACGCCGGGAAATTGAATGCGCGTGTCGGTGTGCCAGCAATCGCCCTCGCGGTTGCAAGTGACATAGGCCGAAGCAGGCGCGGCGAATGTCACCCCGATGGTTGCGGCCAGGGCGGTGGCGACGAGAAGTTTCCTTGCCAGAGTCATGTTGTGCTCCGTTAAAGGCCCCATCCACCGGAAACGCGCCTGTCCCGGATTTTGTGCCGATTTGGAACCCGGCTGAATTCCGATTGGGAATTTCTCACGGAGCCTTGGCCGCGCGGCGGCGTTGCGCAGGCCAGCGGTTTCTTCCTTTGGCGATTGCCCGCTTTCTCCCGGCATTGGGAGCCGGCTTTTGCCCGCAAAGCCTGCAAAATCGCCGCCCGGGCCGCGCGCGCGTCGCCGAAAGTTCCGACAAAACAAAGCGTTGACCGGACTTGGCAGAATTGCGAAATACGCTACCCTTACCGCTGGATTAACCATGCAATGGGCTCCCGCTCTTCCTGAGCATGGCTTTTGCATGATGGGTCCTGAAATGGAGCAGGGGACATTTTCGGAACCCGTTTTTCGCGATGACAGGACAGCAACAGGATGAATCCTCCGCCCCAAAGGCGGACGGCCGCACCCGGCGGTGGAAGCGCACGCTTCTGCTGA
>JAFECO010000290.1 GCA_018242085.1 Pseudomonadota bacterium | reverse complement strand
CCACGTTCAATCCGGCGTCGGTCAGCTCCTGCGCCAGGACCGCGCCGGTCCAGCCCAGTCCCATGATGACCACGTCCTTGTGCGGCAGAAGCTGTGCCATCGCGTCAGGCCTCGCCATAGATCGAGATGGGTCCGCGCGGATACGGCACGTTGGGCTTGCCGATATGGTCGCGATAGTCGTAGCGGGCGCCGGGAAACCCGATCAGCTTCCACCCCGCCATGCCCTTGTTGCCGCCATAGAGCGGGTCGGCGAAGAAGCCTTCCATCGTATTTTGCAGCATGAGCTCGAAGAAGGCGCGGCTGCTGAGGCCATGCGAGAGCTTCAGATCGATCTTGCCCTGTTCCAGGCCGGTGAGGACGGCGTCCTGATCCGCCGGTGCCAGTTGCGCGAAACTCTTTCGATGCGCGACCCTGCAATAGTCATTGATGGCTTTCAGGCCTTCACGATAGCGGCCTTCCGGCGTCAGCTCCCCCTGATAGCCCTGGGTGGGAAGGCCGTTGGTGAAAGGCCCTTTCATATAGAGCCGGCTGGATTTGCCGAAAGCCCCCGCCAATTGCCGGTCGATGAAGACGGCGCAGCCCGCCTCCTTGCCGCCGGACGAAAGCGAGTCGGCCGGAATCAGCCGGTCGACGATCGCCTCGACCGTGGCGACTTCATCGGGGTTGAAGAAATGCCAGCCCAGCGGGTTGACCGGCTGGGGCGGATCGCCCGCAAAGGCTCTCCAGGGCAAGGTTCCCGACAAAGAGCGCGCCGCCGCGGCGCCGGCAAAAGCCAGGATGGGAAGCGCCGAAACCGAAGCCAGAAAATAGCGGCGGCTCGGCAGCGTTCCGCGCGGCATGACCATCCCCCAACCGATTCAAGCCCTTGTTCCGCGATCCTATGCGAGGGGCCTTTGCTTATGCAAGAAAGCGGGCTTCCTCGCTTGACTCCAGATAGTTTCAGATGAAACTACTACGCGATCGCAGGAGAGCAGGCTCATGGAACTCTGGGACAATCCGATCGGCACGGACGGTTTCGAATTCGTCGAATATACCGCCCCCGACCCTGCCGCATTGCACCGGCTGTTCGAAAGCATGGGCTTTCGCGCCGTGGGCAAGCATCGCTCGAAAGCGGTGACCTTGTACCGGCAAGGCGACACCAATTTCATCGTCAATGCCGAGCCGGGCAGCCATGGCGTGCGCTTCGCCGAGAAGCATGGGCCCAGCGCCTGCGCCATGGCGTTCCGCGTCAAGGACGCGGCGGCGGCCTATCGCGAGCTTCTGGCGCGCGGCGCCACGCCTTTCGCCAATGCCGTGGGACCGATGGAGCTGAACATTCCCGCCATCCAGGGCATCGGCGGCAGCGTGATCTATCTGGTGGACCGTTATGGCAGCCACTCCATCTATGATGTGGACTTTGTGCCCACCGATCCCGAGCGCGGCTTCACCCATGACGGCGCCGGCCTCCGCAACATCGATCATGTCACCCACAATGTGTTTCGCGGCAATATGGATCTGTGGGCGGGCTTCTATGAGAAGCTCTTCAATTTCCGGGAGATTCGATATTTCGACATCGAGGGCAAGCTGACGGGCCTCAAATCCCGCGCCATGACCAGCCCGGACGGCAATATCCGCATCCCGATCAACGAATCCTCGGACGACAAATCCCAGATCGAGGAGTACCTCCACGCTTATCATGGCGAAGGCATCCAGCATATCGCGCTCAGCACCACCGACATCTACACCTCGGTCGAGACATTGCGGAACAATGGCGTTTCCTTCCAGGACACGCCGGACACCTATTACGAGCGGCTGGACAATCGCATCCAGGGTCATGGCGAGGACGTGCCGCGCCTCAAGCGCGATCGCATCCTGATGGACGGCGCGCGGGACGAGGAAACCGGCCTTCTGTTGCAGATTTTCACCCAGAACGCCATCGGTCCGATCTTCTTCGAGATCATCCAGCGCAAAGGCAATGAAGGGTTCGGCGAAGGCAATTTCCGGGCGCTGTTCGAAAGCATCGAAGCCGACCAGATCCGCAGGGGCGTGCTGCAGGATCTGAAATCATGACCCGCAACTGGATCGAATTTCCCAAGGTCGAAGGCCAGACATCGCGCCAGGCCCATGCCGATTTGCCCCAGGGCACCTATGAGCGCGAAATCGGCCGGGACGGATTTTTCGGTCCCGCCGCGCACATTTATCACCGCCATCCGCCCACCGGCTGGACCTCTTTCGAAGGGCCGCTCAAGCCGCGCGCCTTCGATGCGAAAGCGGCCGCGGGGTCCGGTACGCCGCTGGAAGGCGCGGCGCTCTTGACCAACGCGCATTGCGCCATCGCGATCTGGTCTTGCAATGCGGCCATGCCGCATTTGGTGCGCGATGCCGATGGCGACCTCTTGCTGTTCGTGCATCAGGGCGCGGGCGATCTCTTTTGCGATTTCGGTCACATGCCCTATCGCGACGGCGACTATATTCTGCTGCCGCGCGGCACCATGTGGCGGCTGGAACCATCTGTCCCGACCACCGCATTGCAAATCGAAGCGCGCAATGGCGGCTTCAAGCTGCCCGACCGGGGCATGCTGGGCCCGCATGCCCAATTCGATCCGGCCGCACTGGAAACACCGGCGCTGGACGAAAAATTCGCAAGCCAACGAAACGGGGAATGGTCCGTCCGGGTCAAGCGGCGCGACCAGATCTCGATCATCACCTATCCGTTCAACCCGCTGGATGCGGTGGGCTGGAAAGGCAATCTGGCGCCAGTCAAGCTCAATTGGCGCGACATCCGCCCGGTGATGAGCCATCGCTATCACCTGCCGCCCAGCGTGCACGCCACTTTCGTGGCCGACCGCTTTGTGGTCTGCACCTTCGTGCCGCGCCCGATCGAAAGCGATCCGGGGGCGCTGAAAGTGCCCTTCTTTCATTCCAATGACGATTTCGACGAAGTGATCTTCTATCACGCGGGAGATTTCTTCAGCCGCGACAATATCCGGCCCGGCATGGTGACCTTCCATCCCAGCGG
>JAFECO010000028.1 GCA_018242085.1 Pseudomonadota bacterium | reverse complement strand
GTTCCAGACGGTCGAATTCATATGGTGGTTGTGAATCTCGCGCGTCTTGATCGGCCAGGCGATGTCGGTTGCTGCGGTCATGTGCCCCCCCTCGCGCATATTCGATGCGCGGCAGAAGATTAATCGCGTGGCAGGACGGCCTGCAATGGAATTTCCGGATCGCCCGCGTCCGCTGGCATCACGTCGCAGCGCGCTCGGCCCACAGGCGTTTGATCATCGCCTTGGTGTCGGCGGAAAAGTCGTATCCGTCAGTCAACTCGCCGCCTTCCTCCAGCACGTCGTCGAAGGCGCCCGCTTTCAGGCAGGCCGGACAGACCACGATGTCGTTGTTGGCCGACAGGCCCAGCCGCAGCAGCGGCGTGCCGCAGTGATGGCATTTCTTGGATAGAAAGGCGTGAAACGGCTCCATGGCGATGTCCCCCGGTTCAAGGCACAGATTCCGCGACGGTCAGCGATGCGATGCGTTGAATGCGTCCAGTGCCTTGGTGCCGGGACAGAGATCCTTTTCGCTGAGCCCGTTCAGCGGCACATCGACGGTGTTGAGATTGGCGTGCATGTCGGTGGCGTGGCGGTCCATATAGATCAGGCCGGTCACCAATTCGTTCCGCGCGGCCTTAGCCTGCAGATAGGCCATCGCCATGATGCGGTCGCTGGGATCGTAATCGGCGTCCAGCTTGGCCAGCCTGAGCGACGAGCCGTCATGCAGCGCCACTTCCTCGGTGGTGCCGGGCGCATATTCCACCGTGATGGGGTCGCGCGGCTCCATGATGTCCAGCCGGTTCACCGCTTCGTTATGGGCGCGCACGAAATCATAAGCCTTGGTCGAGCCGGCATGATTGTTGAAGGCGACGCAGGGGCTGACGATATCGATGAAGCAGGGACCGGGATGGCGCATCGCCGCCATGATCAGGGGCACCATCTGCTCCTTGTCGCCGGAAAAGCTGCGCCCCACGAAACTGGCGCCCACCATCATCGCCATGCTGGCCAGATCGAGCGGCGTGTCCATGTTGCTGGCGCCGCCCTTGCTTTTGGAGCCCTTGTCGGCGGTGGCGGAGAATTGGCCCTTGGTCAGGCCATAGACGCCATTATTCTCGCAGATATAGACCATGTTCACGCCGCGCCGGATGCAATGCACGAACTGGCCCAGCCCGATCGAGGCGCTGTCGCCGTCGCCCGACACGCCCAGATAGATCAGATCCTTGTTGGCCATATTGGCGCCCGTCAGCACAGACGGCATGCGGCCATGCACCGAATTGAAGCCGTGGCTCTGGCCCAGGAAATAGGTGGGCGTCTTGGACGAGCAGCCGATGCCGGACAATTTGGCGACCCGGTGCGGCTCGATGGCAAGTTCGAAACAGGCCTGGATGATGGCGGCGGAAATCGAGTCATGGCCGCAGCCGGCGCACAGGGTGGACACCGTGCCTTCGTAATCGCGGTGGGTGAAGCCCAGCTTGTTCACGGGCAAGGCGGGATGGCGCAGCTTGGGTTTGACGATATAGGTCATTCGGCGGCTTCCCTCGATGTCATGGTCATGCGCCCGGCGATCTGGCTGATGATGAAGCGCGCCGTGATCGGGGTGCCGTCGTAATTCAGGATGGAAATGAAGCGGGCGGGATCGACGCCGCATTCATTGACCAGAAGCATGCGCATCTGGGCGTCGCGGTTCTGCTCCACCAGGAAAATCTGCTCATGGGCGTTGATGAAGTCGCTCACCGCTTCCGAGAAGGGGAAGGCGCGCAGCCTGAGCGTGTTCAGATGCAGGCCTTCTTCCTTCAGCGCCGCCAAGGCTTCGTCCATGGCCGGCGCGGTCGAACCGAAATAGATCACGCCATAGCCGGTCTTCTCCGCCGCCTGATGAATGACGGGCGCCGGGACCAGGGACTTGGCGGTCTCGAATTTGCGTAAGAGCCGCTGCATCACTTCCTGGTAGGCGTCGCCTTCCTCGGTGTATTTGGCCATCTTGTCGTGGCTGGAGCCGCGGGTGAAATAAGCGCCCTTGCTGGGGTGGGTGCCCGGAAGGGTGCGATAGCCGATGGCGTCGCCATCCACGTCCAGATAGCGGCCGAACAGCTTGCCCGCGTCCAGATCGTCCGCGGTCATGATCTTGCCGCGGTCATATTTGCGGGCATCGTCCCAGGCGAAAGGTTCGCACAGCCATTCGTTCATGCCGATGTCCAGGTCTTCCATCACGAAGATGGGCGTCTGCAGCCGCTCCGCCAGATCGAAAGCCTGGGCGGCGAATTCGAACAATTCCCTGGGGTCTTGCGGAAACAGCATCACATGCTTGGTGTCGCCATGGCTGGCATAGGCGGCCAGGATCAGATCGGCCTGCTGGGTGCGGGTGGGCATGCCGGTGGAGGGGCCGCCCCGCTGCACATCGATCAGCACCATGGGGATTTCCGCGAAATAGGCCAGGCCCAGAAATTCCTGCATCAGGGAAACGCCGGGACCCGATGTGGCGGTAAAGGCGCGGGCGCCGTTCCATCCCGCCCCGATCACCGCGCCGATGGCGGAAATTTCGTCTTCCGCCTGGACGATGGCGAATTTGTTTTTGCCGGTCGCAGGGTCGACACGGTATTTCTTGCAATGCTTGGCGAAGGCTTCGGCCACCGACGTGGACGGCGTGATGGGATACCAGGCCGCCACGGTGGCGCCGCCATAGACGCAGCCCAACCCCGCCGCGTCATTGCCGTTAACGAAGATGCGATCCTTCACGCCATCGGCGCGGGTTACCTTCAGGCCGCAGGCACCCGCCAGATTGTCCCGCGCATAATCATGGCCCATCCGCAGCGCCTGATGGTTGGGCGCGATCAAGGCGGGCTTGCTCTTATATTGTTCGCCGATCAGGTTCTCGAGCACATCCGGCTCGATCCCCAACAGCTGCGCCAGCGCGCCGATATAGATGATGTTCTTGAACAGCTGGCGCTGGCGCGGATCGCTATAGACCGCGTTGCAGATCTCGGTCAGCGGCATGCGGATGACATTGATGTCGTCGCGGAATTTCGACGCCGGAATGGGCCGCGAGGAATCATAGAAGAGATAGCCGCCCGGATCGACCGAGGCGACATCCTTGTCCCAGGTCTGGGGGTTCATCGCCACCATCAGGTCGACGCCGCCCCGCCGCCCCAGCCAGCCATGGCCGGAGACCCGCACTTCATACCAGGTGGGCAGGCCCTGAATGTTGGAGGGGAAAATGTTGCGCGAGGCCACCGGCACGCCCATGCGCAGGATGGAGCGGGCGAACATCTCATTGGCCGAAGCGGAACCGGAGCCGTTCACATTGGCGAATTTGACGACAAAGTCGTTGATCGATTTTACCGGTGTTGGCATGCGTACCCCGTCTTGGGTGCTTCCAGCAGGAATTTCTGCATGTCCCAGGCGCCGGTGGGGCAGCGCTCGGCACAAAGCCCGCAATGCAGGCAAAGGTCTTCATCCTTGGCCATGATCCGGCCGGTCTTCAGCGCGGATGAAATGTAAAGGTCCTGGCTTGGGTGCAGCGCCGGCGCGCTCAAATGCAGGCGCAGTTCCTCTTCCGGGTCATTGCCGGTGAAGGTGATGCAGTCCATCGGGCAGATATCGACACAGGCATCGCATTCGATGCATTTGGGCGTATCGAACACGGTCTGGATATCGCAATTCAGGCAGCGCTGGGCTTCCAGGAACGCCTCTCTCACATCGAAGCCCAGCTCCACTTCCATCTTCACATTCTTGAGGGTCTTTTCGATGGGCGCGTGGGGCACCTTGTAGCGATTGTCGTTGGAGATATCGTTGTCATAGCTCCATTCGTGAATGCCCATCTTCTGGGAAGAAAGATTGACCATGGGCGGCGGGCGCAGGCCCACCGGCTTGCCCTGGCAGAGAAGGTCGATGGAGATGGCTGCGTCATGGCCATGCGCCACCGCCCAGATGATGTTCTTGGGCCCGAACGCGGCATCGCCGCCGAAGAACACTTTGGGATTGGTCGATTGCATGGTGGCGGGATCGACCACGGGCATGTCCCATTTGTCGAACTGAAGCCCGATATCGCGCTCGATCCAGGGGAAGGCGTTCTCCTGGCCCACCGCCACCAGCACATCGTCGCATTGCAGGATGGTGTCCGGCTCGCCCGACGGTACCAGGTTGCGCCGGCCCTTGGCGTCGCGTTCGGCTTTCACTTTCTCGAAGCGCACGCCGGTCAGCCTGCCGTCCTCGTGCAGGAATTCCTTGGGCACCAGGAAATTATGGATCGGGATGCCTTCATGCATCGCGTCCTCTTTTTCCCAGGGCGAGGCTTTCATTTCCTCGAAGCCGGAGCGCACCACCACCGTCACTTCGTCCCCGCCCAGGCGCCGCGAGGTGCGGCAGCAATCCATCGCCGTGTTGCCGCCGCCCAAAACGATCACCCGCTTGCCGATCTTGTCGGTATGGCCGAACGAGACCGAGGCCAGCCAGTCGATGCCGATATGGATATTGGCCTTGGCTTCCTTGCGGCCGGGAATGTCCAGCTCGCGGCCGCGCGGCGCGCCGCAGCCGACAAAGATGGCGTCATAATCCTCGGACAGCAGGCCCTTCAAGGAATTGACTTTCTGGCCCAGCCTGAGTTCCGGCTCCAGGTCGAGAATGTAGTCCACTTCCTCGTCCAGCACGGTTTCGGGCAGGCGGAATTTCGGAATCTGCGTGCGCATCATGCCGCCTGCCGCCGCGTCGCCGTCATAAAGAACGACGGTATAACCAAGGGGCAGAAGATCGCGCGCCACGGTGAGGGAGGCGGGCCCCGCGCCGATCAGCGCCACCCGCTTGCCGTTCTTCTGCGTGGCGGGGCGCGGCATGCGCGCTTTCACATCGCTCTTATTGTCGGCGGCGACGCGCTTCAGACGGCAGATCGCCACCGGCTGCGGCGCGCCCGTGACTTCCTCCACCCGGCCGCGCCGGCAGGCGGGCTCGCAGGGGCGATCACAAGTACGGCCCAACACGCCGGGAAAGACATTGGAATGCCAGTTGACCATATAGGCGTCGGAATAACGCCCCGCCGCGATCATGCGGATATATTCGGGCACCGGCGTATGGGCTGGGCAGGCCCATTGGCAGTCCACGACCTTATGGAAGTAATCCGGATTTTTGATGTCGGTTGGCGGCATGCCCGCCTCAGGCGACAAATTCACACCCGCGCCGGGCATCTGCCGCGACGGATCACTCACCGATGGACTGCTCATGTCGCCGACCGTTTCCCCAATGACCTGCCTCTGATGAGACCAACGTCTGATGGTGCACGCGCTATTGATGTATGTCCGTTGGCCTGATGCTCTTATTTTCCTTGTTCGGGTCGTATCCTTCGGGAAACAATCCGGTTTGCTTCCGCGATCCTAGCGGGAAGAGGCGATGAGCAAAAGGCTCGCTTCATGCTCGCGAGAGAAATTGGTGCTGAACTATTGCATTGCGGCATGCATGCGGAAAAGAACATGAAGTCAAAGCGTTATCGTAAGGCAATATTGGGTGCGCTGGCGCTGTGTTTTGCTGCGCTGCCGCTGGCAGCATCCGCGCAACCGGCGGAAATCTGGGGAACGCCCGAAGTGGTCGAGGTCAAGGCCGCGCCGGGTCCGGCGGTCTGGCATCTGACGCGCGGGGATTCCGAAGTCTGGATCCTGGGCACGGTCGGCGGCATGCCGGACGGGCTGAAATGGAACAAGGAATATCTGGCCGAATTGCTGGACGGCACGCATGCGATCCTGTTGCCGCCGCGCCCGTCGGTGGGCGTGTTCGAAGGCGCCTGGTTCCTTCTCACCAATGGATCCAAGCTCAGCCTGCCCAGGGGACAGACATTGGAAGCGTCCCTGCCGCCCGATCTTCGGGCCCGCTTCGTCGCCATTCGCGAACGCCTGGACCAAAGCGAAAGCCGCTACCGGACCGACACGCCGCTGCGCGCGGCGCTGCGCCTGTTCCAGGATCTGCAGGACAAGCTCGATCTCACCCGCGACGAGCCGCGCGATACCATTTCGCGGCTGGCGCGGGCCAGCCATGTGCCGTCCAAGCCCATCGCGCGCTATGAAGTGCTGGACGCGGCCGAAGATGTCCTCAAACTCAATCCCGAACAGCAGCGCGTCTGTCTTGCCCAGTCGGTGGACGATATCGACCGTCAGCTCACCCATGCCGTTCCGGCGGCCGAAGCTTGGGCGATCGGCGACATCCGCAATGTCAAAGCCAATTACGCGGAATCGCGGCTTGCCGATTGCGTCATCGCGGCGGTTCATTCCGTCGCCGGGATCAATGAGCGCAACATGGCCGACTATACGGCCGCGATCGACACCGCGCTGAACGCGCCGGGAAAATCCATCGCCGTGATCGATATCGGGCCGCTTTTGCGGCGCGGCGGGGTGCTGGAGCGGCTGGCGGCGTTACATGTCGCCATCGAAGGACCGGCGGAATAAGCCGGCTCCTAACCATTCTGCCCCGTCCGATAGGTTTCGCTAACCAATGAATCGGCGCCATTGCTGGCGTGCTGGGACGCACCCGGCCCGGCGCCCGGCCGCGGACGCGATTATCCTTGGCAAGTCGCGGACAAATTTACGCAAATTGCCGGGGTTTGAATAACGCGGTTGCACGGAAGCCAGTGTCATTATGGAACCGGGGCGCGTGTGTAAGTGGCGCGTCGCAGGCAATTTGAATGAAACCGGGCACATCGAGATTACGCAAAGTCCCTGAAACGGCGGAAGAACTTGCCGTCATGCCGGCGCGCGCCTCGTTGGATTCCTCGGTGGCCAGCCGCGCCATTCCCATCGATCTGCGCCCGGTGATTTCGGCCTATCGCAAGCGCGGGCGTTTCCAGCTGCGCATCGAAAAGATGCCGCAATCGGCGCGCTTCTCCGCCGGGCAGAATAATGGTGATGGGTCCTGGTCGCTCTTGCTCGACGAGCTGGAGGACTTGGTTTACTTCGCGCCCAAGAGCATTGCCGGCGATCACACATTGGCGATCCGGCTGATCGCCAAGGACGAAACCGAAGCCTTCACCATCGCCCTGATCGACTATACGGTGAAGGGCGACGCCGAAGGCACGGCGGCTCCAAAGGCCAATTCGCCCTTGCCCGACGATGTCCGCAACGAGCTGCACAAGCTCAAGGCGTTGCTGGAGGCGCGGGATACCGAACTGACGCAGCTGCGCGAATCCGCCGAACGGATGGGCGTGATGCTGCAGCAGAAGCTCGATATGGCGGTGGCCGAAGCCCAGACGCGCTGGAAGCGCGAGGAGGCCCAGCGGATGCAGGCCGAAAGGGCGCGGCTGGAAGAGCAGTTCGGCAACCGGCTCGAAGAGCGCGAGATGCGCGCCCAGGCCTTGGCGGAAATCGCCAGCGAGCAGCAGGCTTCCGCGCTTCGGCTGATGCGCCAGGAATTCGCCGCCACCAAGGAGGCGCTGGTGGCGCGCGACAGCGAATTGGCCGCTTCGCGCGCGCAGATCGAGCGCGTGCGCAAGGACTGGGAAGCGGAAATCGCATCCACCAAAAGCTCCCTGCAGGCCAAGGCCGGCGAAGCGTTGAAAGCCGCCGAGGCGGAATGGACTTCGCGCCTGAGCAAGGCCGAGGCCGAACTCGCGGCAACGCGCGAGGCCGCCGATGCCGCCGCCAAGCTGCGCAAGGATGGGGAAAGCGAATTGGCGGCGCTGCGCGGCGAACTGGAAAGCCTGCGCACGCGCGCGCAAGCCGATGGCGCCGCCGCCAAGGCCGTGCTGGAAAGCAGGGTGGCGGACGCCATCAAGACCGCCCAGGCCGGCGCGCGCGCCGATCATGACGGCGAGATCGCGCGCCTCAGGGCCGAGCTGGAACGGCAGCATCGGCAGGCGCAAGCCGAACTGGCCGCCGCCAATGCCAAGGCGGCGGAGCGCCTGAAAGCCGCCGAAGCCGACTGGCAGATACGCGCGGACAAGGCGCTGGCGGAGCTGGCGGCCAAGCAGTCGGCGGGCACGCATGATCTTCGGGCGCATCATGACAACCGGCTGACCGAGCTTGGCGCCGAACTGGAGCGCCTCAAGCGCCAGACGCAGACCGACATCGCCGAAGCCAGGGCCGATGCGGAAGCCAAGGCGGGCGAGCGGCTCAAGGCCGCCGAAGCCGAATGGAAGGAACGTTCGGACAAGGCACTGGCGGAACTGGCGGCGAAACAGGCCACAGGCGCCACCGATCTTCGCGCGCATCGCAACAGCCAGGTTGCGGAATTGAGCACCGCGCTGGAGCGCGAGCGGCTGGAGGCGCAAAGAGAAATCGCCGGTCTCAAGGCCGGCGCCGACGCGAAGCTGGCCGAAGCGCTGGCCGCCGCCGAAGCCGAATGGCGAAAGCGCGGCGACGAAGCCATGGCGGCGATGACCGCGCGCCTTCAGGACGCGGATGCGGCGCTGGCGGCGGCGAAATCGGCAGCGCCCGGCCAGGGCGAGGAAATCCGGCACCTGCAAGACCAGCTGGAATCTCTGCGCAACCGGTCGGAAGGGGAAATCGCCGCCGTCAAGGCCGCCGCTCAAGCGCATGAGGCGCAGCTTCTGAAAGATGCCGAAGCGAAATGGCGGGCAGAGGCGGATGCCGCCCTGGCCCTGGTGACGGCGCGGTGCCTGGCGGCGGAAACGGCATTGGCCGCCGCCGATGCCAGCACCGCGATCGGCGAACGCGATGAAGAGATCGCGCAACTGCGCGAAGAATTGGCGCGGCAGGCGCAAGTGGCGGAGGCGGACATGGCGGCGGCGAAAGCGGCGGCGGATATCGCGGCCGGTGAGAAGTTGAAGGCAGGGCAGGCAGTCTGGGAGCAGGAAACGACGGGCGCGCTGGCCAAGGCCAATGCCCGCGCCGAAGCGGCGGAGACGGCGCTGGAGGTGGAGCGCCGTTCGGCGGAAGGCCGCCTGCGCGAAGACGAATATGTCCATTCGCTGGAGCGGGAGATCAAGACCCTGCGCGCCACCCTGGTCGATCGCGAAGCGGCGCTGGTGCAGACCCAGGCGACGCAGGAACAGATCCGGCTGGGCACGTTGCGCGAAGGTCCGGGCGCGCGCTGGCAACCGCTGCCAAGCGGCCAGGAAATAGGCGGCCGGCCGATGGACGATCGCGCGGGCGAAGAGCCGCGCCGCTCCGCAAAAGATTATGCGAATATGCGATTGATGCGCGACGCCGGCGTGGTGGTGATGGCCGCCGCCGCTGCGGTGCTGCTCCTGCCCAAGCTGGAAGCGATGTTGCCCAACAATGTCCGCTGGCAGATCGAAACCGTGGGCGGCATGTTCCTGCCATCGGACAATGCGCCTGCGCCCGCCCGGCCGGTTGCCGCTACGGCGGCCGCGACCCAGCCAAAAGCCGTGCATCCGCTGAAATACGCCACGCGTTCCATCAACGTGCGCAGCCAGCCTTCGACCGGCGCCGCCATCGCCGTCAATCTCAAGCGCGGCGCGCCCGTCGCCGTGCTGGAAACGCGCGGCAGCTGGGACCGGGTGGAAGTTTCGGCCGCGCAAGGCGCCGGAGTGCAGGCCGCCCCCACACAGGGATGGGTTTTCAATACCTATCTCAGTGATACGGACCCGGCGGAGGCGCAGCCAGTCGCGGCAGTGCCATCCGCGCCGGTTTCCGCTCCGGCGGCCGCGGCACCGGCGCAGGAAACATCCACGCCCACAGCGGTCACGCCCGCAACTGCCACGCCATCTGCCGCCACGACGTCTGCCGCTACGCCGGAACCGGCTGCCGCCGCGCCGTCCGACACGGCGCCGGCACCTTGACGAAGATTTCGCGCCGTCCCGTCAGGGCGCCGGCATCACCACATCGAAGGTGATGCTCTGCACCTTGCCGTCATTGGGCGGAGCCAGCAGCAGGCGTCCCTTGAGCTTGGCGCGCTGGCATGACCATTCGAAATTGCCGGTCTGCGCGCCCAGTGCGGTGATCGGCGCGGCGGTGTCGCAATCGCCGGTCTGGGATTTCAGCCGCGCCAGTTCCAGCTTCCAGTTCGCCGCCGTGCGGTCCATGAAGAAATTCACCGCCGCCATCGGCGCGATGGGTGCGATCGCGCCGCTCTGCCAGGACTGGCCCACCGCCGCATAGGCCTTGGCCAGATCGGCGCTGACGGGAACGGGTCTGGTGTTCAAGAGTCCCGCCGCCTTCAATTGCAACGCTGCCGCCCACAAGGTGGGGCTGGGACCGGAATAAGTGCGGTTGGTGAAGACGAACAGGCCCACGCCCGCATCCGGGAACATCAAGACCGACGAGCCGTAACCGGGATAGCCGCCATTATGGGTGATCGCCCAGGGCAGGTCGCAATCATTCACCACATAGAGCGCCATGCCATAGACTTCCGCCTGGCGGCAGGGATTGGGGCGCTTGTCGCCGGGGCGCGTCACGCCCAAGGGAAAGTCCGAACCCTTGGCGAGTTCGCGCATGGTCTTGCGCGGCACCGGCCCGGTATCGGCATCGCTGCGCGGCGGCCAGGCCGACAGAAGATAGGCCACCCATTTGGCGTAATCATTGGCGCTGGTCTGCAGGCCGCCGATGGAGGTGAAGGCGCCTTCGCCCAGATCCGGTTCGCGCGCCCAGGCGTTATTCTCCCAGCGATAGCCGATGGCACGGCGTTCCATGGGCGAATTGGCGATGTTGAAACCGCTGGAACTCATGCCCAAAGGCTTCAGCAACAGATCGCCCGCCACCGCGCTATAGGGGCGCTTTTCCACATTCTGAATCACCCGGCCCACCATCGCGAAGCCGAGATTGGAATAGGCGAATTGGGTTTCCGGCGCATGATCGAAGGCGATGCCTTTCCGCAGCATGGCGGTGAATTCGCTTTCCGGGATCGGGGTCTGGCGGTCGCCCCAGGGATCGTCGGTCACAAAGCCGGGCGTGTGGCCCAGAATGTCGATCACCTTGATGCGGGGGGAATCCGTGGTGGGATAGGTCCAGCCCCGCATTTCGGGAATATAATCTTCCACATTGGCCAAGAG
>JAFECO010000289.1 GCA_018242085.1 Pseudomonadota bacterium | reverse complement strand
CGGCCCGGTTTTACATAAACTTTACAAGGGGAGCGGCGCGCGCAGTTCTAGCAAGCGCGCTCGCGCGGATGGGGTATGCAATCCGGACCTGGCGGAGCGACAGCGATCCGGACTGCGTACCGGTGGTGTGTGGCGGTCGCGATAATGGCGCACGACTTCTCATGGCCAATTCCCCCGCCGGCTTCGCCATGCGGGGGAAGAAATTCGGCGCCAGGCTTCTCTATTTGCTGGTGAAAATCTGCATCGTCACCCGGCGCCCGTTCATGGGACGGCACTGCATCGACAGCGCCTCCAAATTGCGGCGGTCGCCGGGAATATCCAGCTTGTAATATTGGCCTTCGCGAAGGACGTCGCCCATATTCACGTCCAGCGGCTGGGAGCGTCCATTGCGGAATGTCGCCACCACCCGCGCGCAGCGGGCATCGGCGCCCTGGGGTTTGAGCGCAACGGCGTCGATCCGCCGGCCGCGCCAACCGGCGAAGCGAGTCTCGCTATCCATGCGCCCGCGAAATTCCTCGGACCCCAGATACTGCCAGTCATTCACCAGATTGCTGCCCCAGTTGAATGTGCGAGCCCACATCCGGTCGAAATCCGGATTGCGGCGCCAATCGTCGCGATAACGGCCCACATCGGCAATCACGCGGATGCTGGCATCGTCTCGGCGCTCCGACGCGCATTGGAAGGACAATCCGCGCAGGTTGCGGCGCTCGCCGGGCAGATCGATCATGCGGGAATCGCCGCGCCGCAGCGGACCCCGGAAAATCTCGCGGTCCCGGCCATTGCCGAAACTGGCGCGGACGGAGCGGCAGAAAATGTCACCGCCTTCGGCCTTGAACTGCAACTGTTCGACAGGGCCGCCCAGGCGCACATCCTGCATTTCGCGATCGCCCCTGAAGCGCACATCGACATGGCCCACTTCGTTCCACTCAGCCAGCGCCGGCAAAGCAGTGCTGAGAAAAAGAATGGCGGCCAACCCCGGCAATGCGGTTTTCATTGCAGTCTCTCCAATTGCTGCGCTCCAAGCGCATGTGTTCTGCGTGAAAACGCGTTGGGTTGCGCCCGTGTTCCATGCCACATTGCTTTTTTGCAATATGGGCGCCAATGGCGCAGCGGCTATTCAGGGAGATCGAGCATGCGGAATATCATGTGCGCGACGCTGGCGATGGCCGTGATGGCGGCGACGCATGCATGGGCGGTGGACGCGCCCAAGGCGCCCAAGGCCTATGTGATCGGCGAAGTGAATGTCACCGATATGGACACCTATAAGACCTATGCCGCGAAGACTTCGCCCATCGTGGCGAAGTTCGGCGGCATTTATATTGCGCGCGGCGGACAGACCGTGCCGGTGGAAGGCGCGGGCCCGGCCGGGCGCATTGTGGTGATCGAGTTCCCCAGCCTGGCGGCGGCGAAAGCATTCGAGGCGTCGGCGGAATATCTGAAGGTGGCGCCGATCCGGCAAAGAAGCTCCACCGGCCGCTTCTTCATCGTCGAAGGCACGCCATCCCAACATTCCGGCCCCTGACGCAAGGTAAATCGGGGAAAGGCGATCGCTTGCGCAATTTGAGGCTGTAATCCCAGGCTGCGATCCGGGATATAATCGGAGTGTAAAGGTTTGTGCCCGATGGTAGCGGCGCGCCCTTATCCCCGCTAAGCTGGCGGCACGCCGATACCGTTCGCCGCCTTTTGTTTCGCGCCAAGGCGCAGTAGGGAGGCATGTCGTGACATTCATCTGGCCGACCGCCTTCTGGCTGACGCTGGTGCTGCCGGTTCTGGCCTTTTTTTATTGGCGCAATGCGGGACGGCGCGGCAAATTGCTGGCGCTCTATCCGGCCTTGCTCAAAGTGTCCCAGCCCAAGGGATGGTGGGGCAAGGTGCGCCGCCATGGCCCGCCCTTGCTGCTGCTTGTGTCGCTGGGACTTCTGATCACGGCCCTGGCGCGGCCCGCCGCCGTCATCACCTTGGCCAGCCAGCGCGGCACATTGATATTGGCGATGGACGTGTCGGGCTCGATGCGCGCCGACGACGTCAATCCCACCCGCATCACGGCGGCGCAGTTGGCCGCCATGGAATTCGTCAAGGAGCGGCCCCGCGCGGTGAAAATCGGGCTGGTGGCCTTTTCCGGCGGCGCCTTCCTGGTGCAGGCGCCCACCGACAACAATGCCGATCTCGATGCGGCGATCCAGCAGCTGAGGCCCGAACGCATGACCGCCATCGGCTCGGCGGTCCTGACCTCGATGCAGACCCTGTTCCCCGACCAGCATTTCGACACCATGCTGCCGGGTTTCGGCGGCGATCAATTCTATCTGGGCACGCCGATCGAGAATGCCAGGAAGCCCAAGCCGCAAAAGCCCAAAAGCCCCACGCCGGTGGAGCCGGGAAGCTATAAATCCGCCGCCATCATCCTGATGACCGACGGCAAGAGCACCCTGGGCCCCGATCCGGTGGAGGCGGCGCGCATCGCCTCCAATTACGGCGTGCGCGTCTTCACCATCGGTTTCGGCACCGCCAATGGCCAGATCAAGCTGTGGGGCGACCGGGTGATGAAGGTGCAGCTGGATGAAGAGACGCTGAAGACCATGGCGAAGATCACCCATGCGCAATATTTCCACGCCAAGACGCAGAAGGAACTGGCCGCGATCTATCGACAGCTCAACACCAAGCTGCAGGCCGAAACCAGCCTGGAGGAAATCTCTTTCCTGTTCGTGGCGGCGGCGACGGTGATGGCGTTCCTGTCGGTGGCCTTGTCGCTGATCTGGCATGGACGCGTGGTCTAACTGCAAGGGAGGGAACGGCGATGGCCAAGGAGACCCGGATCGATCCGCATGAATTCACCAAGGCCTATCTGAATTATGCCGACAAGGTGAAGTCCGCCGCCGAGGCGCTGGCCATACATGGCGTGGACTCCCGGCAGTTCCAGGAAGCGGACGCCAGGGCCGAGCAGGCGCAGGAAGCGCTGCGCGGGAAATAGCGCGCGCCTCACTCTTCGCCGGGGCGAGGATTTTTCGAGGACA
>JAFECO010000288.1 GCA_018242085.1 Pseudomonadota bacterium | reverse complement strand
CGCCAGCCGCGCCACCCACAAGGCATCGGGCTGGCGGACATCGGTGACGGGAAATTCCGGGCCCAGCGCTTCGCCCGCTTTGGGCGCGCCGGTGCCGCACAATGCCGAAGGGCCGAAGGCGCGAATGCGCAGGATGGCATCGGCGAACGGCATCACCATGGGCTCCAGAACCGCGGCGCCATTCTCCCACAGCGACAGATAGGCTTCGTCGCGCTTGGCGTCATGAATGGCGGCGGCGCGCTGCGCCCCGGTCGCGGCGGCCATGGCTTCCAACGTGGTCACGCCGATCAAGGGCTTCTTCAAACCCACGCGCAGCCCTCGCATGAAAGCCAATCCGACACGCTGGCCGGTGAACGTGCCGGGACCGGTGGTGACGGCCAGGCGGTCGAGCGACGTGAAGGCAATGCCGGACCGGCGCATGGTCTCATCCACCATCGGCGCCAGGGCTTCGGCATGGCCGCGCGTCATTTCCACAAAGTGATGCGCCCGGACGGCGGCGCCATCCAGAACGGCCACCGAGCAGGCGCCCAGCGCCGTATCGACCGCCAAAATCACTTTATGCTGGTCGCTCACGCGGACGCTCTTTGCCTATCGCTCCGGCTCGCGCCGACGCTCAAAGAATCTTGCACGCTTCGTCGAAGCTGAGGCGCGGATTGCGGGGAAACACGCCCGCCGGATCGCCATGGCCCACCGCGCAAATGAAATTGGATTTGATGTTGGTGCCGGCGAAGAATTCCTTGTCCACGCCGTCATTGTCGAAGCCCGACATGGGACCGCAATCCAGGCCCAGGGCGCGGGCGGCGATGATGAAATAGGCCCCTTGCAGGCTGGAATTGCGAAGCGCGAAGGTGCGCGTGAATTCTTCCTTGCCTACAAAGCCGTCTTTCATTTTGGGATTGTTGGGAAACAGGCGGGGAAAATATTCGGGGAAATCCAGGTCCATGCCGATAATGGCAACGGCTGGCGCGACCATGGTCTTGTCGCGGTTGCCGGGGCTGAGGTGCGGCTTCAGCCGCTCCTTCGCCGCCTGGGTGGTGAGAAAATAGAACCGCGCGGGTGTGGAATTGGCGGAGGTCGGGCCCCAGCGCATCAGGTCATAGACCGCCATCAGATGCGCGTTGGAAACCGGCTTGTCCTGCCATTTGTTCTGGGTGCGCGCGTCGCGAAAGATAATGCCGAGCGCTTCATCGCTGACCGCGTGAGATGTCATGGCAAGCTCCGGCTGAGAAAAGATGGAGGTCAGACCGCTTCGACCGCGGTTACTTCCGGCACATAATGGCGCAGCATATTTTCGATGCCGTTGCGCAGGGTGATGGTCGAGGACGGGCAGCCGGCGCAAGAGCCCTGCAGATGCAGCGCGACGATGCCGGTCGCGCCGTCAAAGCCCTTGAAGATGATGTCGCCGCCATCCTGGGCCACGGCGGGACGCACGCGGGTGTCGATCAGTTCCTTGATCTGGGCGATCACTTCCGGATCGCCGCCTTCGCCATAATGGTTTTCGTCCGTTTCCTCCGCGGCGCCTTCGATCAAAGGCAGGCCCCTGGTGAAATGCTCCATGATCACGCCCAGCAAAGCGGGCTTCAGATGCTTCCAGTCGCCGTCGCGCTTGGTGATGGAGATGAAATCGGCGCCGAAAAATACCCGCGACACATCCGGCACCTGGAACAAGGCCCGCGCCAGGGGCGAGCGGGCGGCCTGTTCGGCGGAGGGGAAATCGGCGACCGCGCCTTCGCCCATCACGGTCTGGCCGGGCAGGAATTTCAGGGTGGCGGGATTGGGGGTGTTTTCGGTCTGGATGAACATGGCGGATCGTCCTGGATAGCCTTCTTTAAATGGACCTTGGCCCAATCGCGATCAACCGCACTCAAAAGTCGGAAATCAGGCCTTTTTTCTCCCAATCGCCATAGCGGGTGGGCTCCGGTCCCTTGGGGCCTCCCAGCTCTGGGGGCAGGTTCAGGGACTTGGCGGCGGCCCGGCGGGCGTCGGCCTCCTGATTGGCCCGTTTGGCGGCGTCCGCCAGGCGGGCGGCGATCTCTTCCGGCGATGAAGCTTTTTTCGGCGTGTCCATAAGCGCTTGACCCTGTGCGGACAAAGCATACATCACGGATGTCGATAGGGATATTCCAATGAACCTGTTCAAGACCGCCTTGCTGATGTCGCTGATGACCGGGCTTTTCCTGGTCGTGGGGGCGCTGATCGGGGGCGGGCCCGGCATGGTGATCGCGTTTGCGATCGCGGCGGGCATGAATCTGTTGGCCTGGTGGAACTCGGACAAGATGCTGTTGTCCATGTATGGGGCAAAGCAGGTGGACGCCGGCAGCGCTCCCGACCTGTTCCATATTGTCGAGCGGCTGGCGGGCCAGGCCCGCCTGCCCATGCCCAAGGTCTACATCACCGAGAATCCGCAGCCCAATGCCTTCGCCACCGGCCGCGATCCCGCCCATGCGGCCGTCTGCGTTACCACGGGATTGCTGGCCGCCGTCAGCAAGGAAGAACTAGCGGGCGTGATCGCCCATGAGTTGGGGCATGTGAAGAACCGCGACACCCTCACCATGACCATCACCGCCGTGATCGCGGGCGCCATCGGCATGCTGGCGAATTTCGCCTTCTTCATGGGCGACCGCCGCAATCCCCTGGGCCTGGTCGGTGTGCTGCTGGTCACCATGCTGGCGCCCGTCGCCGCCATGCTGGTGCAGGCGGCGATTTCCCGCTCGCGCGAATTCGAGGCCGACAAGGCGGGCGCCGAGTTGACGGGCCGGCCTTTGTGGCTGGCTGACGCGCTGGCACAGATTGACCGTTCGGCGCGCCAGACCTTGAACGCGCCCGCCGACGCCAATCCGGCCACCGCGCATATGTTCATCATCAATCCGTTGCATGGCGGATTGAGCGGCTTGTTCGCCAGCCACCCGGCCACCGAAGAGCGCATTGCGCGGCTTCGCGCCATGGCCGGGGTTTCTGAGCGTCCTGCCGCTGGTCCCTGGGGATGAGCCACGCCGCGGGGGATCGCGCAGGGCTG
>JAFECO010000287.1 GCA_018242085.1 Pseudomonadota bacterium | reverse complement strand
TTGGGGATGAGCGCGCGGGCCATCTGCCTGAAGCATGGCATTGCCTTCTCCACTTCGTTCCACACCCGCTTTCCCGAATATGTGCGGGCCCGTTTTCCCGTGATCCCCGAAGAACTGGTCTATCGCTGGCTGCGCTGGTTTCATGGGCCCGCCACCGCGATGATGGTGGCGACCGAAAGCCTGCGGCGGGAAATGGCCGCGCACGGCTTCACCAATCTGCGCATCTGGTCGCGCGGCGTCGATGTGGACCATTTCCGTCCCATCCCCGGCGCGCACCTGCCTTATCCGGAACCGGTCTGGCTCTATGTGGGCCGGGTGGCGGTGGAAAAGAACATCGAAGCGTTCCTGGCCCTGGACCTGCCCGGCACCAAGGTGGTGGTGGGGGACGGGCCGGCCCGGGCGGCGCTGGAACTGCGCTATCCCGCCGCCAAATTCCTGGGGGCCCTGTCCGGTGAGGCCCTGGTGCGGGCCTATGCCGGCAGCACGGTCTTCGTCTTTCCCAGCCGCACCGACACCTTCGGCCTGGTCCTGCTGGAGGCACTGGCCTGCGGCCTGCCCGTGGCGGCCTATCCGGTCCAGGGGCCCTTGGATGTGGTGGGCGGGGCGCCCATAGCGGCCCTGGACGAGGATCTGGGCAAGGCCTGCCGGGCGGCCCTTCAAATCGCCCGCCATCCCGGTTCCGTCACCCCCCGGAGCTTTGCCGAGGACCATTCCTGGCGGGCCTGCACCCTGCAATTCCTGCGGAATATCATCGTCGAGCCGGACGAGGCGTAAGCCCTTCGCGCCAAAGCACCTTTCGCCCTTAGCCCCCACAGGCTAGAACCTTGGAAACCGTCCCGGAAACCCCGGTTCAGAAACCAAAGTCAGGCCCGAAGTTCCCTCATGACGCCCGCCTCGCCTCCTGGCCGGACGCTGCTGTCGGCGAAGGAACTGGCCTTCCTGCTGGTGACGGTCCTGTTCTGGGCCGCCTTTGTCATCGTCCTGGGCAAGGACACCAGCTGGGATTTCCGCAATTACCACTGGTACGCGCCTTACGCCTTTCTCACCCACCGCGAAGCGATCGATGTCGTGGTCGCGCACCAGGCCAGCTACTACAACCCGTTCCTCGACATTCCTTTCTACTGGCTGGCCACCCACACCCATGCCTGGATCGCGCTGGGTGTCTTGGGCGCGGTGCAGGGCGCCAATGTGGTGCCGCTCTATCTGATCGCCCGCGAAGCGCTGCGCATTCCCGACCGTGAGATCGGCGCCGGCGCCTTGGCGCTTTTGGGCCAGACCGGCGCGCTCACCCTCTCCATGTTCGGCACGACCTACTACGACAATGTGATGAGCGTGTTCGTGCTGACGGGCCTGGCCATTCTGGTGGTAGGCCGTCAAACGCTTCGTTCGGGCACGCCGCTTCAGGCCGCGGGCCTGGCCGGCGCGGCGGGCTTCGTCACCGGCTGCGCCATGGGATTGAAACTGCCGGAGATGCCCTATTGCGTGGGCTTCGCCGCCGCGCTTCTGGCGCTGGGCGGCAGCTTGCGCCAGCAATCCGTGCGCCTGATCGCGGGCGGCATCGCGGGACTTCTGGGCGTGGCGCTGTTCAGCGCCTGGTGGATGCTGCACATGAAGGGGCTCACCGGCAATCCGCTCTTTCCCTATTTCAACGAATATTGGCATTCGCCGCTGGCGCTGAATTCGCCCTATCGCGACATGCGCTTCATTCCGTTCCATTTCTGGCGGCAAGTGCTGTTTCCGATTTTGTTTTCGGTGGATTGGCATGTCGCCAACGATCTCAGCTATCAGGACATCCGGATCATGGTGGCTTATCTCACCGTCATCCCGGCGATTCTCATCTGGCTGGCGCGCCGCCAGAACCGCGACGCGCTGACGGACAGTCCTGTCACCCTGATCGTGTTCGCCTTCGCCGCGGTGAGCTATTTCGTCTGGCTGCGCTTCTTTGCGATCTATCGCTACATCATCCTGCTGGAGATGCTGGCGCCCACGCTTACCGTGATGGCGGTGGGCTTGTTCCCCCTGGCCCGGCGGACGCGTTATCTGATCCTGGGCGCGCTCTGCTTCGCCGTCCTGGTCACGGCACGCAGCGATTTCCTGGAACGCGCGCCCGTGGAAGACCCTTATGTCCAGGTCGCCATGCCGCCCATTCCCCATCCCGACCGCACCATGGTGCTGATGACCGGGGACGCGCCCATGGGCTTCATCGCCACCACCTTGCCGCCCCAGATTCCCGTCCTGCGCATCGATGGCTGGATGGTGCAGCCCAGGGACGGTTCCGGCCTGACCCGCCAGATGCGGGCGCGGGTGTCCGCGCACCGGCGCGCGGGCGGCGATCTTTACCTTATCGCGGATGCCACCGACATGGGCCGGGCCCGCGACGCGCTGGCGGACTATGGCCTTGCCATCCGCTGGACGGAATGCCAGCAATTCGACACCAACATTGCGGGCACCTATCAATGGTGTCCCTTATCGGGAAAGCCTTGATGAGCCCGCGCATCGCCGTCCTGGTGCCCTGCTACAACGAAGAGGCCGCGATCGGCAAAGTCGTGCGCGATTTCCGCGCATCGCTGCCGGGCGCGTCGGTCTATGTCTATGACAATAATTCCCGCGACAAGACCGTGGAGCGGGCGCATGAAGCCGGCGCCATCGTGCGCACCGAACAACGCCAGGGCAAAGGCAATGTGGTCCGCCGCATGTTCGCCGACATCGAAGCGGACATTTATGTGCTGGTGGATGGCGACGACACTTATGACGCCGGCGCCGCGCCGCAAATGGTGTCGGGCCTGATCGCGGCCGGCGCCGATATCCTCACGGCGCGGCGCATCCATACCGACGCGGCCGCCTATCGCATGGGCCATGTGTTCGGCAACCGGCTGCTCACAGGCCTCGCCGCCACGTTGTTCAATGTGCGGCTGGGCGACATGCTGTCCGGCTACCGGGTGTTTTCGCGCCGCTTCGTCAAATCCTTTCCCTTGACCGCCGAAGGCTTCGGCATCGAAACCGAGCTGACCATCCATG
>JAFECO010000286.1 GCA_018242085.1 Pseudomonadota bacterium | reverse complement strand
GCGGATTTCCCCGATGTCGGAAAGCGCCTTGTTGATGTCGCGCATGCGGTTGGGTCCGGGAACTTTGTATTGCAAAGTAGCGGCGGATGGGCGGGTATGGGTTTAGGAGAGGCGTTGTCGGCTTTGGGGAGCGCTGGCGTTGCGCTGTCGGATGCTCTCGCCAATGATCGAAAAGCTGCGATCCGAGATTCCATTGGTGGCTTGGTGGGCAGCAAGTTGCCCTATACAATCGATCCGCAAAAATCCGTGATAGACCGAACGGCCGGGTATTTTGGGTTTTAGTTCTGATCTGCGCTGCGGGGACCAATGAACTGGAAGAAGTTGTCCATCTTGGTCGGCATCCCGGCGGGACTCTTGTTGATCCTGTATGCCCTTAATCCAAAGGATTTCTGGTCTTCGCCCTGGTTCCTTGTCTGGTGTGCGGTGGGGGGGCTGCCCCTTATCTTCTATCCGGCGATTTGGGCTCCAGATCTTTATCGGCAAGCGAATGGGAGTGTTTCGCGTCCCAACCGCTTGCTGTGGAGGGGCATCGGATTTTCCCTTGGGGCGATCATCTGGTTTCTCGCCTCTATCATATTGTTCACGCAATATCCCGGCATCTTGGGACTTTCGGTGGCTGGGAATTTTATGATCGTGTTTCTGCCCAGCATATTCTTCCTGGCAATCGGTCTGACACTCATCGGTCAACGGGCTTCGATGTGGTATCTGGATTAAGGGCGAGGCTTGGCGTGAAGGGAAATTCTTGATTTCGCCCAGCAGGAACACGCGCAGCGGCCGATCACACTTCTTCTCCTGCAATGGCTGATCCGTCCGCGTTAGGATCACTCTCCGATGGGTGACGGGTGCAAAATCGGACCACAAACTTTCATCGATCGGAAGACGTTTCGGCACGGAATTCAGCACTAATAGCTCCCAAGAGAAAGAAAATGCGATGGAGACTGGCGCGTTTGGCTGGGGATTCAAGGATTACATTCAGCCAGTGATGGATGACTATGACCGGCGGATCAATGATATCTTGTCCAACGGCGTGCATGCCGAAATTGCCTGGATGCAAGCGCATGATCAGGTGGCTTTTCCCGTTAGCGAATCAGGCGCGGGCGCAGTCGGTATGCCGTCTTTTGGTAGCAGGGAGCACGCATGAGTCGGATTGCCATCTTCATTTACGGCATTGTTGCCTATCTGGCCTTCGCGGCGTCATTTCTGTACGCCGTCGCCTTCGTTTCCAACGTCGCGGTGCCCACCACCATCGACACCGGAATCGCATCGCCGCCACTGACAGCGGCGGCGATAGATCTCGGCCTGATGGCCTTGTTCGCGATCCAGCACAGCGTGATGGCGCGCCAGGGATTCAAGCGCTGGTGGACCAGGATCGTGCCGGCGCCGATGGAACGCAGCACCTATGTCCTGGCGTCGAGCGCGGTGCTGGCGCTGCTGTTGTGGCAATGGCGGCCGATCCCGGTAGCGGTGTGGTGGGTGCGCGATCCTTTTTGGGGAATGGCCCTTTTGGGCCTGCAGCTGGCGGGCTGGTTGATCGCGGGGCTTTCCACCTTTCTCATCAGTCATTTCGAATTGTTTGGCCTCTCCCAGGTGGCCCGCAACCTGATGCGCCGGGAGCCGGAACCGGGACAATTCCGCACGCCGCTTTTCTACCGCTTTGTGCGCCATCCGCTTTACCTGGGTTTTGCCATCGCTTTCTGGGCCACGCCGATCATGTCGGTGGGGCATTTGTTGTTCGCGGTGGTGACGACGGCTTATATTTTCGCCGGCATCGCGCTGGAGGAACGCGACCTCGCTCAATATTTTGGCGAGGAGTATCGCCGTTATCAGGCGCGGGTCCCCATGCTGTTTCCCTGGAAAAAGCCATTATAGATCCCCCTCTGCCCTTCGCAGCTTACTTTTGCGCGCCGGCTGATGCCGTCGCGCAATAAGCGCTGCTATGGGCATCTCCCCCGCCAGCATGCTTCGCATGCGCGGGGGAGCCTGGCCGGTCGCGGAAATTCCGGCGGGGTGCGGTAACCAGCTCTCATTTGGCGCGAATGACCCTCTGAACGCGCTTCAGGGTGCCGTGGTGACCACCGATGTTGAGAAATCCTCGCCGTATCTGCAAGAACGTGCACGTGTCGCGCTGGGCCTGACGCCGTCCGGGCCGCATTATTTCTTCTACCGTCATCGGGCCTGGGTGCGGGTGGCCCATTGGGTCAATGCGCTGTGCCTGGTGATTCTGCTCATGAGCGGTCTCAATATCTTCAACGCGCATCCCGCGCTCTATTGGGGCGATGGGTCGAATTTCCAGCGTCCTCTCTTGATGCTGGGTGCCTATGCCGATGAATTCGGCATGGTGGATCGGGGTGTCACGGCTATCGGGGGGCATGAGTTCAGCACTACGGGTGTGCTGGGCGCCTCCAAGATTGATGGCCAGCTGACGGCGCGCGGCTTTCCCAGCTGGGCCACCTTGCCGGGGCCGAACTGGCTGGCGATGGCGCGGCAATGGCATTTCGCCTTTGCCTGGATCCTGGTGCTGAATGCCATCGGCTTCATCGCTTATGGCTTGTGGAGCCGCCACTTTATCCGCGACCTGGCACCGACGCGTCGGGACATCGCGCATCTGGGGCGGGAAATCGCCGATCATGCGCGGCTGAAATTTCCCCATGGCGAAAAGGCGAAGCATTATAACGGGCTGCAGAAGCTGGCTTACTGCGCCGTAATCTTCGTGTTGGGTCCGTTGATCGTGATGACGGGCCTGGCGATGTCGCCGACCCTGGATGCGGCCTTTCCCTTCCTTCCCTGGCTGTTCGGCGGCCGCCAATCGGCCCGCGCCATCCATTTCCTCTGCGCTTTTTCCTTTTTCGGATTTTTCATCGTGCATATCGCGATGGTGATCCTGTCGGGCAGCTGGAACAATCTTCGGTCCATGGTCACCGGCTGGTATGCGATCAAGGGGCGGGACCATGACTGACCGGCGCAAATTTCTCGGCCGCGCCATCGCCGGTCTTTCCACCGCCATGCTGGCGGGCTGCTA
>JAFECO010000285.1 GCA_018242085.1 Pseudomonadota bacterium | reverse complement strand
TTGGCCGACCAGGTGCGCCGTCAGGTCGACACCATGCGCCGCCAGGTCGATCATTATCTGGCCCGCGCCCGCGCCGCCGGCAGCGTCAATGTATTGGGCAACCGCACGCCGGTGGCCCCGGTCTTGTCGGACCTGGCGCGGGTTCTCACCCGCATCCATGCCGAGCGCGACATCTCCATCGATTGGGATTGTCCGTCCGATCTTTATTTCCGGGGCGAGCGCCAGGACCTGGAAGAGATGACCGGCAACCTGATGGACAATGCCTGTAAATGGGCCAGCGCGCGGGTGATGGTGCGGGCCCTGCGCGAAGGCGCCCGTTTCACCCTCACCGTGGAAGATGACGGGCCGGGCCTCAGCCCGGAGAACCGCACCCGGGTCGGGACCAGGGGCGAAAGACTGGACGAAAGCGTACCGGGCACCGGGCTGGGCCTGGCCATCGTGCGGGATATTTCCAAGCTTTATGCGGGGTCTCTTGCCCTGGATGCCTCGCCCCTGGGGGGCCTCGAAGCCCGCCTGACATTGCCCGCAATTCAATAGGCGCAAGCAAGGTCGCGTTAACGATACCGCCGCTAACATGGGTGGCTGAAACGGCGTGCGTTGAGTGGATCTTGACCGACGACAAATCCAGCCTGCTGCAAACGCTCCTGGGAAAGCTGCCTGAATCGGCGGCCAGCAAACTGGCCCAGGCGATCGAGATGGACCGCCTGATGGACGGTCGCGAGTTGCCGCACGATGTGATCCTGCGCGGCCTGCGCCCATCGCTCAGTCAGTCCAGCCGCACCCTGACGCCGCTCCGGCTGTTCTGTCAGCCTTTCGAGGACCTGCTGGATTCGGGCGCCCGCAAAGCCAAGCACAAGGCGGTGATCGCGCGCGCCAGCGTGGTGCCGGTGTGGAATTGGGTCAGCACGGTGCTCTTGTCCGACGAATCCCAGGCCTTTTCCCGCACCACCAAGGCGCTGATCCTGTCCGGCAAGCCGGACGATGCGCTGACGCGGACAAGGCCTTTCTGGTCCATCGCCGGCGCGGCGATGCGCGCGGCGCTGGACCTCGATGAGACCGCCAAGCATCTTGGCGCAGGCGAAATCGCCGATGCGCGCGAAATGGCGCTCCTGCTCAGCGAAGGCGAGGAGATGGAGAAAGTCCAGTCGCGGCTGCCCAAGCCCTTGCCGCATCTGACCGAAGACATTCTCTGGCAATTGCGCGAAAGCTATGACGCGCTGATCGTCCGCAACCCCGATGTCGCGCCTTTCGTCGCGGTGGTGGCGATGAACCGGCTGCAGCGTCCCTGGGAAGCCTTGCGGCTGCCCATGATGGTGTCGCGCCAGACCAGCGATGCCTTGATCTCCAAGACCGATATGGGTTTGGTGGGCGAAATCCTGTTCGCCCGCATGGATGGGATGAAAGCGGCGATCATGGCCGCGCGCCATCCCACATTCGATCCGGACATGCTGGTGACGCAGGTGGGCGGCTTTGCCGAACTGTCCAGCGCCGTGGTCAAGGAGATCGAAGTGCGGCGCAACGGCGAATGGGGCCAGCGCCTGCTCAAGGATCGCGCCGCGATCGGCGAAGTGATGGACGGGTTCATGGACCGGGTCGCCAAGGAATTCGGCGCCGCCTTGCCGATGCACAAAGGTTCGGCCGATTTTTCGCGGGCCGTTCCCGCCGAGAAGCGGGCCCTTGCGCTCAATTATGCCAGGCTGGTGGCGGGAACCCGCCATTTCGCCGCCGCCGGGTCCTTTGCCGCCAGGCACAGAACCGCGCTGGAGGAGATTTCCAATCACCTGCGCCGCTATGTCGAAGACGGTATCCGGGAGCTGAGAGGCAGCAGCGGCGAAAAGCGCGTCACCATCGAATCCCAACTGAACTATGGCGCCGACATCGCCGCCATCCTGGTCAGCAACGAGGAAAGCGAACTGATCCGCCGCCGCCTGCGCGCAGCGCAGGCGGCGGCTGCTTGATTCTTTCCCCCATCTGTCCGCCACGCGGGCAAGCCCGCTAGCGGACATCTTCCCCCGCCAATGGCTTCGCCATGCGGGGGAAGAAAGCCCAGACGATCTAGCGCTTGTTGCAGCATTCACGGGCCCGCGCGTGCGCGTTAGCGCACCGGTGGGGAGGTGGCCGGTTCATAGCGACGGCGTATGAATGCGCTTGCGATGCGAAGGCCGGAGGGGGATTGAGATTGTATGCATATTATCATACAATTTTCCCATGCTGGGAGCGTTGACGCTTCAGGATAACGGCGTGCCGATCTATGTGCAGTTGCGCGATCAGATCGCCGCCGCCATCGGACGGGGGGACCTGGCGCCGGGTGCGCGGCTTCCCACCATGCGCGAAGTGGCTGTCACCTTGGCCGTCGATCTCAACACCGTGCAGCGCGCTTATGCGGCGCTGGAAGAAGATGGGCTCGTCACCATGGTGCAGGGCCGGGGCAGTTTCGTTGCCGATCCGGCGCCGCCCGCGCGCAGCCGCAGCGCCGAGATCCGCACGCTTGCCGCCAAGGTCGCCGCCCAGGCGCAGGCCGCCGGGGTCAGCCTGGACGAATTGGCCGAGGCCTTGCGCCATCTTTCCGGCAGGGCCGCCCCGTGAGAAGCCCATTCCTGTTTTTCGCCGCCATCGCCGCGATCATCATCTGGAGCCGGCTGATGGCGGCCGCGCGCAAGGCCAACATGCGCGCCATGGCGGGCGGGCCTCAACCCGATCGCTCCGCTCGTTCCCGATCCACGCTTTCCAGCCCGTCACAGGAGACGCACATGAATCCCGTCAGTGCCGTGATCTTCATCATCTTCGTGGGCGGCGCGGTGCTGTCCTATCTCGCCCAACTGCCGATCGGGCTGACAATCCTTCTGGCCCTGATCGGCATCTTCTTGGGCTATTCGGTCAAGATGGCCCAGCAATGGGAAAAGGCCGTGATCCTGCGGCTGGGCAAGCTCCATTCGGTCAAGGGGCCGGGCCTGTTCATCCTGGTGCCGATCGTGGACCAGGTGGCGATGTGGATCGACCAGCGCATCCGCACCACCGAATTCGGCGCCGAGCAGGCGCT
>JAFECO010000284.1 GCA_018242085.1 Pseudomonadota bacterium | reverse complement strand
CGCAAAGTGCTTGGCTTTTGATTGTGAAATGTTAGAAGAAATTTGACACTCCCAGCCAGATTCAACATTCGCATGTCTTCGCCGTTCCGCTTGTTTGCCGCGATCCTGACGCTGGCGCCCCCGCTTTTCGTATCCGAGGCCGCGCGGGCCGAAGAATCCGAAACCGTCATCGTCACCGGGGATCGCGCCCATCTGATCGAAACCAAGCCGAACGACACCGCGCTGGGTCTGGACAAGCCGTTGATCGAAACGCCGCGCGCCGTCACGGTGGTGAGCGATACCACCATCGATCGCTATGGCGTGACGGGCGTCGACACGCTGACGGCGATCGCGCCGTCGGCCTACACCGCCAGCTTTTACGGCGTGGAAGGCGCGGTCAATCTGCGCGGCACTCTGGCGGAATCCTATTTCCGCGGTTTCAAGCGCGCCGACAATCGCGGCACTTATTCAACGCCATTGGGCGACGCGGCGCAGATCGAGCTCCTGCGCGGTCCGCCTTCGGCCATTTATGGCGCCGGCAAGGTGGGCGGATTGATCAATTTCGTGCCCAAGAGCGTGGCGGCGGCTGAAGATAGCATTCTCTCCGGCGAAGTGACGGCGACCTATGGCAGCTACTCCAAGCGCAACCTCACGGGCCAGATCGGATTGCCGCTGGAGTTGGGCGGCGTCCGGGGCGGCGTGCATGCCTATGGCGAGCTGGACGATTCCTTCAGCTATTATCGCGGCATACATCCCAGCCACCAACTGGTGGAATTGTCCGGCAATTTCGAAAGCGGCGCCTGGTCGCTGTCGTCGGATTACATGTATTTTCATTCCAACGGCGATGTGCAGACGCCGGGCTGGAACCGGCTGACGCAGCAATTGATCGATGGCGGCACCTACATCACCGGCCGCAACACGTCGCTGAAAGACGCAGACGGCAATGGGCGGCTAACGCTGAATGAGCTGGGCGGAAATCCTTATTTCTTCGATCCCAATTTCAAGCCGCTCTATATCGCCGTGCCCGGGTGCGGCAGCTGCATCGATGCTGCTCATGCGCTCGATACCGGCCTTGGCGTCACGCATCTGGACGGGCGCACCGTGTATGGTGCGCGAGGCGTGGATTTTTCCAACACCGTCACCCATACCGGCTTTGTCGAATTGGCCCGTGCCCTGGATGGCGGCGACCGCGTCCGGCTGCAAGGCTTTGTCGACACGCTGTCGAACGACCGTTTCGTCTCCTATGGCTTTCCGGGGTCTTATCGCACCCTGATCGGCGAAGTGCGAGCCCGATATGATTTCACCCGCGAATTCGGCGCCATCACCACGCAGAATATCGTGGGGGCCTCCTATCGCTATGTGCATGCCGTGGGCAAGGAAAGCTACAATAGCGGCGTGATCGCGCTGGACCGGCGCGACATCAGCATGGGCGCCACGGCCAATGACATCATCGATTCGCCGTTCAATATCGATCCCGGTGGCACGGTGGGGCTGGGCTGGGAGAATGACGTGCGCAGCTCGACGGCCGATGCCGGCCTGTTCGTCACCTCCGACATTTCCTGGAACAAGCGGCTGGATTTGATCCTGGGCGGCCGCTACGACGCCTATAATGTCCGTTCGGTGGATAAGGGCGTGATGGCGTTCGAGCCGCCGGATGCGCGCGCGGGCAAGGGCGCGCTCACTTACTCGGCCAGCCTCAGCTACAAAAGTGATTGGGGCCTGATCCCCTACCTCACCAATGCCAAATCCTCGGCCATCGAAATCGGCCAGGCTTCGCAGGTGGCGACATCGCTTCTGGCGAACGATGCCTGGCTGTCTTCGTCCTTCCTCAATGAAGCGGGCGTGAAATTCGCCTTTCTGGACCAGCATCTGGTGGGATCGCTGGCCTGGTACCGGCAGGAACGCACCCAGCTGGCACGGGGCCTGGGCACCACCAATGTCCAGGGCACGCGCGCGCAAGGCGGGGAGGCGGAGATCCGCTATGTGATGAACGGCAATCTCAGCGCCACCTTGGCGGGCAGCCTGCAGCACACGCTGGTGAAAGGGCCGGACCGCAGCTTTGCCTATATTCCCGCCCGCGATGCCGGCGTGATGCCCGCAAGCGGTTTCGGCGGCACCTATGCCACCTTCGATTTCTCAAGCCTGCCCGGCAAAGGCGGCAATTACGAATATGCGCTGATCCCCCATGCGGTGATCAGCCCTTATCTGACTTACACAAGCGACGGACAGGATTGGGGCGCCAGTTTCGGCGGCACCTATGTCTCACGCACCGCCCAGACGGTGCCGCAGCCGATCAAGTTTCCATCCTATGTCACGCTGAATATGTCGGCGTTCCTGCGGATGGGCGTGTGGGAAGCGGATGTGAATGTGAACAATCTGGCCGGTGCGCGTTATTTCACGCCCGATGCCGATACCTATGCCAATCTGGCGGCGCTGCCTGGCGTGGGGCGCACCTGGCGCATCACCTTCAAGCGGGCATTTTGACCGCGTAGGCGCCCCTGAGGACGCGCCGCACTTCCTCCAGAAGCTTGAACAGGTCGATCTCGCCGTAAAGCTTGCCCGACAGATGCAGCACCACCACGCCGTGAAGGCCCGCCCAGAGCACATGGCCGATCAATTCGGGATCGCCGTGGAAATAGCCATCCTTCACCATCATGTGGATGTGCGTGGTCATGGTGGCCTTGGCCCGGGCCGCGGCGGCCGCCAGTTCGGGGACGGGCGTGCCCTTGGGCTCGTTGAAATCGAAGATCAGCCGGAAGCAGGTCTGTTCTTCCAGCGCGAAGCGGATATAGGCCTTTCCCACCGCCATGCTCTTTTCCGGCGGCGTGCCGGGAGTTGCGAGCGCCCGCTCCAGCTGGTCGGCGAAACGGTTGAAGGCCCGCGCCCGGATGGCGGAGAGAATCTCTTCCTTGTCCTTGAAGTAACGGTAGGGCGTCATGGCGCTGACACCCATCTCCGACGCCAAAAGGCGCATGTTGAAGTTCTCAGGCCCGCGCTCGACATAGATGCGCGTGGCGAGCTCGCAAAGGCGCTCGCGAAAGCCTGCAATGTCAGTTTCTGTCAATACGCGTGGCACGGTTCGGTCCCTTCTGG
>JAFECO010000283.1 GCA_018242085.1 Pseudomonadota bacterium | reverse complement strand
TGGATGAGCATGGGGATCTTCGTGATGCGCAAAATGATCAACTTCAAGCACTGAAGGCCGTCATGTCCGATCTCGGCTTCTTCAACATCCTGTTCGACAAGACCTTCCTCGCCACGGCGGCGGCGGCAATCCTGGCGTTCGCGACCATCGTGACCTTGGGCCTCCCCTTGATCGAGCGCGACGGGTTGGGAGACCGGCTGAAATCGGTGTCTCGCCGCCGCGAGGAACTCAGGGCCAAGCATCATGCGAATCTGAATGCCAAGCGCGGCAGCTTGCGCGTGGCGCCGTCCACCATGATGAAGTCCACGCTCGACCGGCTCAAGCTGACGAACAAGCTGGAATCCGAGGACAGCCGGGAAAAGCTCGCCCGCGCCGGCTATCGCGGCCAGGCGCCGCTGATCGCCTTCATGTTTTTCCGCTTCGTCATGCCGGGCATCGTGTTCCTGGCGACGCTTCTCTATCTTTTCGTCATCACCCATTTTGCCTGGCCGGTGATGATGAAGGTTTCCGCCGCCTTCGCCGGCGCGCTGATCGGCTATTATCTGCCGGACGTCTTCATCTCCAATCTCACCGCGCGGCGCCAGCAATCCATCATGCGCGCTTTCCCCGATGCGCTCGACCTGATGCTGATCTGCGTGGAATCCGGCATGTCGATCGAAAGCGCTTTCAGCAAGGTCTCGGCCGAGATCGGCACCCAGTCGGTGGAGCTGGCCGAAGAGCTTGGCCTTACCACGGCCGAATTGTCCTATCTGCCGGACCGCGCCGTGGCCTTCGACAATCTGGCAAAGCGCTGCGGCCATTCGGGCGTCAAGTCGGTGGCCATCGCGCTGAACCAGGCGGAGAAATACGGTACGCCCATGGGCCAGGCCTTGCGCATCACCGCGCAGGAAAACCGCGAAATGCGCATGCAATTCGCCGAGCAGAAAGCGGCGTCGCTGCCCGCCAAGCTCACCGTGCCGATGATCATATTCTTCCTGCCATGCCTGTTCGTGGTGATCCTGGGCCCCGCCGCTCTGCGGGCCCTGCACATGACGCACTAAAAAGCCCCCCTCCGGCCTTCGCGGCTTACTTTTGCGCGCCGGCTCACGCCGCTGCGCAATAAGCGCTGCCAAGGACGCCTCTCCCGCCAGTGCGCTCACGCGCACCGGGGGAGACAGGCTTCAGTGTGCTTTAACAAGCGCTAGATCGTCTTGGCGCCGGCCTTCTTCCCCCGTGGCCGAAGGCCTGACGGGGGAAGATGTCTTTCGAGGGTTTATCCCGAGAAAGACAGAAGGGGGTTTTAATAAACAGAAGCCGTTTGGCGCAGTGCCGGGATCGCCTTGGACGCAGGCTTGGGCTGCGGCTTGGTGTCGGTCCGAAGCTCCACTTTCACCGGCTTAGCTTCCGGTTTGACTTCGGGCTTGGCGGCGGCGACAGCGGCGGCAGGCTTAGCCGCTTCGGCCTTGGCGGGAACGGCCTTCGCCGGCTCGGCTTTGGCCGTTTCGGTCTTGACGGCTTTTGCTTCCGGCTTGGCTTCGGCTTTCGGGGCCTCGGCTTTCTGCGTGTCGACTTGCGTGCTCAGCGGCGTGGGCTCGTGCGTGGCGGGTTTTCCGGCCTGCGAATCCACCGGCACCGCCTGCATCACGACTTTGGCTGCAGGCGCCTCTTTCTTGTCCGCAGCGGCAGGCGGCAAGGGCGCGCTGTTGACCGCGACCGGCGTGCTGACGGTCACGGGCGGTTCGGCGGCGACTTTATCCTGCGCGGGCACGGGCGCGGGCTGCGCTGCGGGCGCCAGCTGGTTCACCAATTCGATGTTGCGCGCGATCTTGGCGTCGGATGAACCGCCGGCGGCTTCCGCGCGGGCGATCAATTGGCGCGCCGTATCCGGATCGTTGGCCAGCATGCGCGAAAGCGCGTAATTGTTCAGGATGCTGGGCTCGGTGGGATTGAGCTTCAAGGCATGTTCATACGCCATGCGCGCGGAGGATTGGTCGCCCACCTGGTCATAGGCCACGCCCAGCGCCGAATAAAAGCTCCAATCGGTGGGCTGCAATTGCGTGGCGCGGGTGAGGAACTGCACCGCATCCTGGGCGCGCCCTTTCTCCGCCAGGGTCTTGCCATACTCGCCGACCACGCGCGGATCGTCCGATGCCACCAGCATCAATTGCGACAGGGTGTGGATGGCATCGTCATACCGGTGCGCCTCGCGCTGCGCCTGGGCCTGGCGGACGCCGGTTTCGATGTCCATGGCGAGGGTGGGCTCGGCGGCCGCCGGATCGCTCTTCGCGGCCGGATCGGCTTTGGCGGCCTGCGTGGATTTATTGGATGAAAACAAGTCGCCCAAAATACCGGCGTTGGCGCTGCCGGCCAGTGTGGTGCTGCAGAGCAGGACAGCGATCAAAGGAGCGGTGAAACGCGTCATGGCGGACCCTGGTTTCGATCAGGTCACAGCATGACCGGCCTCAGTCAATAAACCCTTAAATAGATTGGCCTATATAAAGAGAAAGGGTCAGTATCATTTCAGAGATTCGCTGCAAGCGGACGGTCCTAATCCTGACGCAATAAGAGAGGTTAATAGGCCTCATGTCCTGTCGTCCTGCCACCCTCCTAGCCTTTGCCGCGACCGCGGTGCTGGCCCTGAGTGCGGCGGTGGTGGCGGCGGACACGCCCCGCATTTCCTTCCAGATCGCCACGGGCTCCACCACGGGAACTTTTTTCCCGGTGGGCGAAGCGATTGCGGGCCTGATCAGCCATCCGCCCGGCGTCAACCGCTGCGAAACCGCCAATGTCTGCGGCCCGGCCGGCCTGATCGTCAGCGCCCGCACCAGCGGGGGCACCATGGACAATTTACTTTCCGTTAATGATGGCGGCGTCGAGTCCGGCCTGGCGCAGAGCGATGTCATCGCCGCGGCGGTCAAGGGCACCGGACCGTTCAAAGCCAAGGGCAAGCAGAGCCATGTGCGGGTGATCGCCTCCCTGTTCAGCGAAGAGATGCATCTGGTCGTTCGCGCCAAGGCGAATATCAAGACGGTGTCGGATCTTCGGGGCAAGCGCGTGTCATTGGGCCTGCCGGAATCCGGCTCCGGCTTTACCGCCCGCGAAATCCTCAC
>JAFECO010000282.1 GCA_018242085.1 Pseudomonadota bacterium | reverse complement strand
TCCTACATCAAGCTGGATGGCGAGATCGGCTGCATGGTCAATGGCGCGGGCCTGGCCATGGCGACCATGGACATCATCAAGCTGTACGGCAGCGAGCCCGCCAACTTCCTGGATGTGGGCGGCGGCGCCTCGAAAGAGAAAGTCACCGCGGCCTTCAAGATCATCGTCAGCGATCCCAACGTGAAGGGCATCCTGGTCAACATCTTCGGCGGCATCATGAAATGCGACATCATCGCCGAAGGCATCATCGCCGCGGCGAAGGAGATTTCGCTGAAGGTGCCGCTGGTGGTGCGCCTGGAAGGCACCAATGTCGAATTGGGCAAGGAAATCCTGGCCAAATCCGGCCTCGCCATCACCTCCGCCGACAATCTCGCCGACGCGGCCGAAAAGGTCGTCAAGGCCGTGAAGGGTTCGAAGTAATGTCCATTCTCGTCGACAAGAACACCAAGGTCATCTGCCAGGGCTTCACCGGCAGCCAGGGCACCTTCCATTCCGAACAGGCCATCGCCTATGGCACCAAGATGGTGGGCGGCACCACGCCGGGCAAAGGCGGCCAGACCCATCTGGGCCTGCCGGTGTTCGACACGGTGCGCGAAGCGAAGGAAAAAGTCGGCGCGGATGCCTCGGCGATCTATGTGCCGCCGCCTTTCGCCGCCGACGCGATCCTGGAAGCGATCGATGCGGAAGTGCCCCTGATCGTCTGCATCACCGAAGGCATTCCGGTTCTGGACATGGTGAAAGTGAAGCGCGCGCTGTCGGGTTCGAAGTCGCGCCTGATCGGTCCCAACTGCCCGGGCGTGATCACGCCCGGCGAATGCAAGATCGGCATCATGCCGGGCCATATCCATCGCCGCGGCAAGGTGGGCATCGTCTCCCGCTCCGGCACCCTCACCTATGAAGCGGTGGCGCAGACCACTGCTGTTGGTTTGGGCCAAAGCACCTGCGTGGGCATCGGCGGCGATCCGGTGAAAGGCACCGAGCATATCGACGTGCTGGAAATGCTCTTGGCCGATCCGGAAACCGAAAGCATCATCATGATCGGCGAAATCGGCGGCAGCGCCGAGGAAGACGCCGCCGATTTCATCCGCCATTCCAAAGTGAAGAAGCCCATGGTGGGCTTCATCGCCGGCGTCACCGCCCCGCCGGGCCGCCGCATGGGTCATGCCGGCGCCATCATCTCCGGCGGCAAGGGCGGCGCCGACAGCAAGATCGAAGCGATGAAGGCGGCGGGCATCCGGGTTTCGCCCAATCCGGCCGCCCTGGGCACCACCCTGGTGGATTTGCTGGCCGGAAAGTAACCGCCGTCCACCTCTTTTTCGCAGTACTGCCAGCCCCGCGCGAGACCCCTCGCGCGGGGTTTTTGCGTCGTAATTGCGGGCTTTTGAGGCCATATTAACTGCATTCACCGTTGAATTGACGGATCAAAAACGGTACCACCCCAGCCACTCAGAAAGCCCGCACTCCCCCGCGGCCCAGGACAGGTTACAGCCTAACAAGCTGACCCTTAAGCATCTGAAATGACAGAACAATCCCCGGCAGACCGTATCAATCGCGCCTCGAACGAGATTTTCGACGCCACCAGCTTTCTTTCCGGCACCAACGCCGCCTTCCTGGAAGGGCTTTACGCCCAATATCTGGCCAATCCCGCCTCGGTCGATCCGCAGTGGCAGGCCTATTTCCAGGGCCTGGGCGAGCAGGGCCTTTCTCCCACCCAGCTGGGCCGCGGCCCCGCCTGGAAGCGGGACAGCAAGCCCGGCATTCCCGCCGACGAAATCACCGGCGCCTTGAGCGGCCAGGCCGCCCCCCTGCCCAAGCCGGCCAAGCCCGGCGCCAAGGGCGCACCCACCGGCGAAAACGCCCGCGCCGTCGCCCAGGACTCCATCCGCGCCATTCAGCTGGTGCGCGCCTATCGCATCATCGGCCATCTGGAGGCCGATCTCGATCCTTTGAAGATCACCCCGCGCACGCCGCATCCCCAGCTCGATCCGGCTTTCTATGGCTTCCACGACGCGGAGATGGACAAGCCCATCTTCATCGACGGTGTGATGGGCGTGGAAAGCGCCAGCCCGCGCCAGATCGTTGATCTGCTGAAGCGAACCTATTGCGGCCGCATCGGCTATGAATTCATGCACATCACCGATGCCGAGCAGAAGGACTGGCTGCAGCGCCGCATCGAAGGGCCCGACAAGGACATCCACTTCACGCCCGAAGGCAAGAAGGCGATCCTCAACAAGCTGATCGAAGGCGAAGGCTTCGAGAAATTCGCCGCCAACCGTTTCGTCGGCACCAAGCGTTTCGGCCTGGATGGCGGCGAAGCCACCATCCCCGCGCTGGAACAGATCATCAAGCGCGGCGGCCAGCTGGGCGTGAAGGAAATCGTCTTGGGCATGGCCCATCGCGGCCGCCTCAATGTGCTGGTCAATGTGATGGGCAAGCCCTATCGCCAGCTCTTCCACGAATTCCAGGGCGGCGCCGCCAATCCGTCGGAGGTCGAAGGTTCGGGCGACGTCAAATACCATCTGGGCGCGTCGTCGGACCGCGAGTTCGACGGCCAGCAGGTGCATCTGTCGCTGACCCCCAACCCGTCGCATCTGGAAATCGTCAATCCGGTGGTGCTGGGCAAGGCCCGCGCCAAGCAGCATCAGCTGCGCGACACCCAGAGCCGCGCGTCGGTCCTGCCGCTCCTGATCCATGGCGATGCCGCCTTCTCCGGCCAGGGCGTGGTGGCGGAATGCTTCGCCGCCTCCGGCACCAAGGGTTTCCGCACCGGCGGCACCATCCATTTCATCATCAACAACCAGATCGGCTTCACCACCGCGCCGATCTATTCGCGCTCCTCGCCCTATTGCACCGATGTGGCGCTGATGGTGCAGGCGCCGATCTTCCATGTGAATGGCGACGATCCGGAAGCGGTGGTCCATGCCGCGCGCATCGCCACCGAATTCCGCCAGCTCTTCCACAAGGATGTGGTGATCGACATGATCTGCTACCGCAGATTCGGTCACAACGAGACGGACGAGCCGGCATTCACCCAGCCCCAGATGTACCGGGTGATCAAGGACCACGCGACCACCTTGCAGCTCTACAGCAAGAAGCTGGTGTCCGAAGGCAC
>JAFECO010000281.1 GCA_018242085.1 Pseudomonadota bacterium | reverse complement strand
GCCGCGTCGATCCCGGCTACCCGCGCCTGGACTTCGTGCTGTTTGGCGATATTGGCCTCGCGTTTGCCCAATATGGTGAGGCCGAGCTTTTGAACCACCCAGGCAAAGGAAAAGCCCTGTCCTACCAAAGTGGCGAGGATCACCGAGAAGGTAACGAGCAGCAGCAGCCCGCGTTCGGGAAAGGGCGCGGGCCCCGACATCAACGGGATCGAGAGCGCCGCGGCCAGCGAGACCACGCCGCGAATGCCGGTGAAGGCGATGGTGAAGGTTTCCTGCCAGGGCGGCGCGGGATTGTGCCTGCGCCAGCTGGGCCAGAGCCAGCAAGGCAGATAGGTGCCGGTGAATACCCAGACAAAGCGCACCAGGATGATGATGCCGGTGACGGAAACCGCCGCCAGTCCCAGCCGCATCCAGTCCGCTCCGCCCAGGGAATCCACGATCACGGGCGCTTGCAATCCTGTCAGCAGGAAAATCACGCCTTCGATCAGATAGACCACCAGGTCCCAGACGAAGAAGCCTTGCAGGCGCGTGGCCGGTGAAATGAAGCGGGGACCGTTATAGCTGACGAAGAGGCCCGCCGTGACCGCCGCGAGCACGCCCGAACCGCCCAGGCTTTCGGGCACCCAGAAGGCGGCAAAGGGCGTAAGCATCGCCAGCACGATCTCCACCCGCGGCTCGTGCGCGTGGCGGCGCAGAAACAGCGCGGCATACCCTACCGCGATGCCCCAGAGAATTTCCCCGATCACGATGGCGGCGAAGCTGCCGACGGCCAGGCCGGGCGAGAAGGCGCCGCCCTGCACCACGGCGGTGACGGCAAAGCTGAACAGGATCAGTGCGGTCGCATCATTGACCAGGCCTTCGCCCTCCAGGATGGTGAGAACGCGGCTCGGGACGGGAAAGCGTTTGGCGATGGCCATCGGCGCCACCGCGTCGGGCGGCGCCACGATGGCGCCCAGCACGAAACCCACCGCCCAGCTGAGATCCAGAAGATAGCGCGCCACCACCGCGACCGAGGCGGCGGTGAAGAGCACGCAGCCCACCGCCAGCAGCAGGATGGGCCGCAGATGCGCGCGAAAGCCTTTCCAGCTCATGCCCACGCCGGCCGAATAGAGCAGGGGCGGCAGGAGCAGGGTGAGAACCAGGTCCGGGCGCAGCGCGATGCGCGGCACCCCGGGAATGAAACCGATCCCCAGGCCCACCAACACCAGGAAAATGGATGGAGGAAGATTGGTACGCCGGGCTGCCACGGCTGCCAGTGCGGTCACAGCGACCAGGCCGAAACCGATGGGAAGCGCGGGCAGTATCACAAAAAAATCCCCTCCGCGGCCGCCGGGCCGGAAGGGGAGACTAGAGCAAAATCGCCATCAAGGGCGATTTTGCTCTCACATTTCTTTTGCCGCTATTGCTGCGCCACCTGCTTGCGCAAGGACGCGATGTCCTTGGCCGTCAGCTGGGCGCCCTTGGCGCCGAACCGGGCGGTGACATAATTCGCCACATCCGCGATCTCGTCGTCGGAATAGGCAGTGCCGAAAGCCGGCATGAAGATCTTGCCGTTCACGGTGGTGCGGTCCACGCCGGCAATGATGGTCTGCGCCACATTGGTGGCGGACGGATCATTGACGGCCCGCGCGCCGGTCAAGGTGGCGTATTTGCTGACCGGGCTGACGCCGGTCCAGTCATGGCAGCTGGCGCAGGCGCCCGCGAAGATCTTCTCTCCGCGCGAATCCACGCCCGCCGTCACGCCTTCACGGTGCGAAACCGGCGCGGGCGTATTGACCGTGCGGGGCAGATCGCTGTCCTGGGCCGGAACGCTGCGCAGATAGACCACCAGCGCCCTGATGTCGCCCGCCGTCAGGAAGGTGAGGCTGTTGTCGGAGGCTTCGCCCATCGGGCCGCCCGCGCCGCCATGGCCGTCGGCATGGCCGGTGGACAGGAAGGTCGCGATGTCGTTGTCGCTCCAGGTCCCCAGGCCCGCCTTCTGATCGGCGGTGATGTTGTAGGCGCGCCAGCCGGCGGTGAGAGCGCCCGCGAACTTCTTCCGGTTGTTCATGGCAAAGGCCAGGTTGCGGGGGGTATGGCATTCGCTGCAATGGCCCATCGCTTCGGCGAGATAGGCGCCGCGATTCCACTCCGCGCTTTGCGCGGTGTTGGGGCGGAAGCGTTCATCGGCATTGTAGAACGCGTTCCAGATGCCCATCAGGCTGCGATTGTCGAACGGCCAGGCCAGCTTGTTCTGCCTGGCCGGCGCATGCACGGCGGGCAGGCTGAAGAGATAGGCCTTGATCGCCAGCGCGTCCGCTTCGGTCATGTAAGTGTAGGAGGTATAGGACATGGCCGGATAGAGATTCTGGCCGTCGGCGCGCTTGCCTTGGTGCAGGGCCGCCAGGAATTGCGCGTCGGTGTAGTTGCCGATGCCGGTTTCCTTGTCCGGGGTGATGTTGGTGGAATAGATCGTGCCGATATTCGGCAGGTTGAAGGCGAGGCCGCCCGCGAAAGGCTGACCGCCATTCTTGGCCGTGTGGCAGGCCACGCAGTCCGCCGCATGGGTGAGATATTCGCCCCGGGCGATGAGACTGGCATTCGCCATTTCCTTGGGAACGCCAGTGGGGTTGGCGTCTTTATAGTCCGCCAGCGCCACGGTCGAGCCGCTGGCGAAAGCTGTCGGGCCTGGAATCATGACCATCCAGGCGCCAAAACCCGCCGCGACGACGGCGATGACCGCAATCGCGATACCGAAATTTTTCTTGCTCATGCGATTTTCCTGCTCGCCAGAAGAGTACGGTCGATGGGAAGTCTGTGAATGCGCACGCCGGTCGCCGCGAAGACGGCATTGACCAGCGAAGGCGGCCCGGCGGAGCAACCCGGCTCGCCGATACCGCCCGGATCTTCGGTGCTGGGCACCACATGCACGTCGATCTGCGGCGCTTCGTTGATGCGCATCATGCGGTAGTCGTTGAAGTTGCGCTGCTGTACGCGCCCGTCTTTCAGCGTGATGTCGCCATAAAGCGCCGCCGTCATGCCGAACAACAGGCCGCCCTGGACCTGGGCGGCGATGGTGTCGGGATTGACCGTGCGCCCGGCGTCGACGATCGATGTGACCCGGCGCACATTGATCTTGCCCATCTCGGTCACGTCCACTTC
>JAFECO010000280.1 GCA_018242085.1 Pseudomonadota bacterium | reverse complement strand
CGATAGCCTGACCGGACCGGTGGCGTTGCTGGGGCAGGCATGGGGGGCGGTTGCGGAAGGCGCGGCCTCGGTCGCCGACGATCTCGAGGCGATTGGAAACATCGCCCGGTTGGCGCGTTCCGACAGCGACGTGCTTGTTCTCGCCGGCGGAGCGTCGCATGGGGACCGGGATCTGGCCAGGCCCGCTTTGGAAGCGCTCGGCCTCGACCTCATCTTTTCCGGCGTGGCGATCAGACCTGGAAGGCCGGCCTGGTATGGGCGTCTTGGCGCGACCCATGTGCTTGGGTTGCCGGGAAATCCGTCCGCGGCCATGGCCGTCGCCCGCCTGTTCCTGGCGCCGTTGCTGTGTGCATTGGAAGGACGGGGATTTGACGCCGCATTGGCGTGGCGCAAGCTGCCGCTTGCCGCTCCAGTGTCGGCCGCCGGCGCGATGGAGACCTTGCTGTATGCGCGCCGGCATGGCGATTGCGCCGATGTCATCGCGCCCCAATCCGCATCCGCGCAGCGTCCTTTGGCGGCGGCCGATATGCTGGTCCGGCGGCCGGCGGGCGGACCGGCGCTTTCGGCCGGCACGCCGGTCCCGGTTCTGGAGTTTTGACCGAATGGGCCAGTTATCCATGGATGGCAATGGTGCAATTCGGTAGGATATGACTAGACATATGACGGCTTGGTGGAGGCTTGGAGATGGCGGACGGCAAACCCCGGTTTAAGGCCTATGAGCAACCCGCCGGCGGCTGGGGCGCGGCTGCCGCGACCGCGAAGATTTTGCTGGAGCAAAGCGTGGTCGCCAAAGGATCCCGTGCGCTGCTGGCGATGAATCAGCCCGGCGGGTTCAAATGCCCCAGCTGCGCCTTTCCCGATGCGGAGTGCAAGAAGACGCTCGACTTCTGCGAAAACGGTGCCAAGGCGCTTGCTTTCGAAGCGACCAAGTTCCGGGTCACGCGGGAATTCTTCGAAAAGCACACCGTGTCCGAACTGATGGAGCAGTCGGACTATTGGCTCGAAATGCAGGGCCGCCTGACCGAACCGATGCGGTACGACGCCGGTACCGACCATTATGTGCCATGCGACTGGGACAGCGCCTTCGCCTTGATCGGCAGCCATTTGCGGGCCCTGGAGAGCCCGCACCAGGCCGAATTCTACACATCGGGGCGTACCCCGAACGAAGCCGCCTTTCTCTACTCGATTTTCGTGCGGGAATTCGGGACCAACAATTTTCCCGATTGCTCCAACATGTGCCACGAGCCCACCAGCCGCGGCTTGCCGCCCGCCATCGGTGTGGGCAAGGGAACCGTGATCCTGGAGGATTTCGCGCATGCCGAAGCCATCTTCGTGATGGGACATAACAGCGGCACCAATGCGCCGCGCATGATGACCGCCCTGGTCGAAGCGCGAAAGCGCGGCGTGCCGATTGTCGTCGTCAATCCGATGCCGGAGCGGGCATTCATCCGCTTCACCGAGCCGCAGGACATCGTCCAGATGGCGACGTTCGGATCCACGCCCATTGCCAGCGAATTCGTCCATATCCGTATCGGCGGCGACCTTGCCCTGCTGAAGGGCATCATGAAGGTGATCTTCGAGCGCGAAGCGCAAGGCGAGAAGATCATCGACCAGGATTTCATCCAGCAGCACACGGTCGGGATGGACGCGGTCCGCGACGATGCGCTGGCGCAGGCTTGGCCGGAGATTGTCCGGGTTTCCGGCGTGAGCGAGGAACAGATTCGCCGTTGCGCCGAGATCTATATCCGCTCCTGCGCGACGGTGATTTGCTATGGGATGGGCGTGACCCAGCATCAGCAAGGCTCCAAGCTCACCCAGCAGGTCGCGAATCTTTTGTTCCTCAAGGGCAATTTCGGCAGGCCGGGAGCCGGCATATCGCCGATCCGGGGCCATTCCAACGTCCAGGGCGACCGGACGGTCGGTATCGACGAAAAACCGTCCCAGGCTTACCTCGATCGCGTTCGCGATGTCTTCGGTTTCGAGCCGCCGCGCGCGCATGGCCACCACACGGTCGAATCCGTCGCCGCCATGCAGGACGGCACCGCCAAAGTGTTCATCGGATTGGGCGGTAACTTCGTACGCGCGGTTCCCGATACCGACAGGTCATATGCGGCGATGCGCAAGCTGGCATTGACGGTCGCCATCACCACCAAATTGAATCGCGGGCACCTCGTCCATGGACGCGACGCGCTGATCCTGCCGGTGATCGCCCGTTCCGAAGCGATACGCACGGCGGCGGGCGAGCAGTTCATCACCATCGAGGATTCCATGTCCAACGTCACCGCGTCGCGTGGCGTGTTGCCCCCCGCAAGTCCGGATCTTCTTCCGGAAGTGGAGATTGTCTGCCGGATGGCGCGCGCCGCGCTTCCCGGCAGCAAAGTGCCTTGGGAAAGTTATATCGACGATTACGACGCGATCCGGGACAAGATCGCCGAAGTCTATCCGGCGCTGTACAGCGGATTTTCGGAAAAGATCAAAAGCCCGAACGGTTTTCACCTCGACGTGGCGCCGCGCCGCCTGGTTTGGCTGACCCCCAACGGCAAGGCGAATTTCCTGCTGTTCCCCGGACTCGATGTGAACGCCCCGGTTTCCGATCCCGGCATGTTGCGGTTGGCGACGGTGCGCTCGCACGATCAGTTCAACACCACGATCTACAGTTTCAACGACCGGTATCGCGGCGTTCGCGATAGCCGCATGGTCCTCTTCATGAATGTGGATGACCGGATCGAAAGAGGCCTGGAACCGAACGCCAGCATCACTTTGGAAACAATCAGCTCCGACGGCGTAGAGCGCCGTGTGGAGGGGCTGACCGTATTGGATTATCCCATGCCGCGCGGATCGGTTGCGGGCTATTATCCCGAACTCAATCCCCTGCTGCCGTTGGAGTATCACGACAAGATCAGCGGCACGCCGGCCGCCAAATCCATTCCGGTCCGGGTGGTCGGATCATAGATGAAGGCCGCCATTGGCGGCCTTCTGGTCTGAATCGATTCTCTTATGCTCCGCGCGGAGAGTCTTTCGCTTATCCCTTGCTTGCCACGCTGGGCAGATCGAGTTTTTTGTCGCGGGCGCATTGGATGGCGATGTCGTAACCGGCATCGGCATGGCGCATGACGCCGGTGGCGGGATCGTTCCACAGGACATTGGCG
>JAFECO010000027.1 GCA_018242085.1 Pseudomonadota bacterium | reverse complement strand
GGAATGACGGTGGCGGCGTTTCTGTCGGGCCGCCGGACCGGTTCGCACGTGACCTTCACCAAGCAATATGAAGGCCCGGAGCCGCCGAACCATGCCGTCGAATATGAGGGCATGCTGACCGAAGATTTCATGGAGATCGCCGGGCGCTGGTTCATTCCGGGCAGCTGGGCCGGACGCTTTCTGATGATCCGGTCCGGGGGCCGATCGGTCGAAGCGGCGCGCCAGGCATTCGAGAAAGCCTAAGCCTTCGCCGCCACCATCATGTAATTGACATCAAGATCGGACGCCAAACGCCAATCCCAGGTCAAGACATCGAAGGAAACACCCTGTGTTTTCAAAATATTTAAACCGGATTCTTCCAGCGATTGTTGAAGCTGTGCCGGTGGGATGAAGCGGTTCCAGTCATGGGTGCCGCGCGGCATCCAGCCCAGCACATACTCGGCCGCCACCTTGGCCAGGGCCAGGGATTTGAGGGTCTTGTTGAGGGTGGCGACAATGGTGATGCCGCCGGGCTTCACCAGCTTGGCGCAAGCGGACAGATAAGCATCGACATCCGCGACATGCTCGACCACTTCCATATTGAGGACCACGTCGAAAATGCGGCCTTCGGCGGCCAGCATTTCGGCCGTGGCGGCGCGATAGTCGACCGCGACCCCCGACTGGGCGGCATGGGCGCGGGCGGTGCCGATATTCCTTTCCGACGCGTCCGCGCCGGTGACGGCGAATCCCAGCCGCGCCATCGGCTCGGACAGGAGCCCGCCGCCGCAGCCGATATCGAGCAAGGTGAGCCCTTCAAAGGGCCGCAGCGACCGGGCGTCGCGCCCGAAACGGGCGGCGGCTTGCCCGCGGATGAAGCCGAGCCGGACCGGATTGAATTTGTGCAGGGGCGCGAATTTGCCCTCCGGATCCCACCACTCGGCCGCCAAGGCCGAGAATTTGGCGACTTCTTCGGGATCTACCGAAAGGGTGGTCGAACGGTCCGGGGAAGCCAAATCTGTCATGGTATTTCGAGGGTTGAGCGGAGGGGCCGCGCCGTCTATGTAGGCCGCCGCAGCGGGCAGGGCAAACCGGGTTTCAGGAACAGATGGCGAAGATTGCGATGAAGTTCGGGGGCACCTCGGTGGCCGATCTGCCTCGGATCCGCCATGTGGCCTCCCTGGTCAAGCGCGAGGTGGAGCGCGGCCATCAGGTGGCCGTGGTGGTGTCGGCCATGGCGGGCGAGACCAACAAGCTGGTGGCCTGGACCAACGAAGCCGCCCGGCCCGACCCGGGCAGCAATATCATCACCCAGGCGATCCCCGATCAGCGCGAATATGACGTGGTGGTGGCGGCGGGCGAACAGATCACGGCGGGCCTTCTGGCCATTACCTTGAACGCGATGGGCATCCAGGCGCGCTCCTGGTTGGGCTGGCAGGTTCCCATCCAGACATCCGCGGTGCATGGCGCGGCCCGCATCGAAGGGGTGCCGGCCACCGAAATGGCCGCCAGCATGGCCCGCGGCGAAGTCGCCGTGGTGGCCGGCTTCCAGGGCGTGGCGGCGGGTGAACGCATTTCGACCTTGGGACGCGGCGGCTCCGACACCTCGGCTGTGGCGGTGGCGGCGGGCATCCGCGCCGAACGCTGCGACATCTATACTGATGTGGACGGGGTCTATACGACGGACCCGCGCATCGTTCCCAAGGCGCGGCGGCTGGAGAAGATCGCCTTCGAAGAGATGCTGGAGATGGCATCCTTGGGCGCTAAAGTGCTGCAGACCCGTTCGGTGGAAATCGCCATGCTGCACCGGGTGCCCACCCGCGTGCTTTCGACTTTTACGCCCGATGTGGGCGGCACATTGCTTTGCGACGAGGAAGACATCGTGGAAAAGAAACCGGTCACCGGCATCGCCTATAGCCGCGACGAAGCCAAGATCACCCTGCACAAGATTCCGGACCGCCCCGGCGTGGCGGCCACCATCTTCGGGCCCCTGGCCGACAGCGGCGTCAATGTCGACATGATCGTGCAGAATGTCTCCGAGGACGGCAAGCAGACCGACCTTACTTTCACCGTGGCGCGCAGCGAATTGGCGCGGGCGCTGTCGGCGATCGAAACCCATGGCAAGGAAATCGGCTATCGCGACGTCACGCATGACGCCAATGTGGCCAAGGTGTCCATCATCGGCATCGGGATGCGCGCCCATCCCGGCGTCGCCAAGACCATGTTCAGCACCTTGTCCGACAAGGGCATCAACATCCAGGTGATCTCCACCTCCGAGATCAAGGTGAGCGTGCTGATCGACGAGCAATATGTCGAACTGGCGGTCCGCGCCTTGCATTCCGCCTACGAGCTCGACGCCGTCTAAGGGGTGTAGAATCCATGTCCAGTGCCGGCGGCCCGCGTTTACTGCTGCGTCGCCTGCGCGAGATCATGGCGGAGCAGACCTCCGCCCAGATGCGCCTGGACAAGCTGGTCAGCGTCATCGCCTCCAACATGGTGGCGGAAGTCTGCTCCATCTATCTGCGCCGCGCCGGCAAGATGCTGGAGCTGTTCGCCACCGAAGGCCTCAATCGCGCCGCCGTCCACAACACGCGGATGCGCGAAGGCGAGGGCCTGGTCGGCATGGTGGCGGAAACCGCCGAAGCGGTGAATCTGTCGGACGCGCCGTCCGACCCGCATTTCTCCTATCGCCCGGAAACCGGCGAAGACCCCTACAAGACCTTTCTGGGCGTGCCCATCGTGCGCGGCGGCCAGGTGTTCGGGGTGCTCACGGTCCAGAACAAGGCCGAGCGCCTCTATGCCGAAGAAGAGGTCGAGGCGCTTCAGACCGTCGCCATGGTGCTGGCCGAAGTGGTGGCGCAAGGCGGTTTCTTCAATATCGCGGAACTGGACGAACCGGAACTGCGGGTGGACCGGCCCCGCAAATTCGTAGGCGAGGGGCTTTCCGAAGGCGTCGCGGTCGGCCATCTGGTGCTGCACGAGCCTCGCGTCAAAGTCGACCGCATGATTGCCGACAATCCGGTCGAGGAATTGAAGCGGCTGGAAGAGGCGATCTCGTCCTTGCGCGAAAGCGTCGACCAGATGCTGGTTTCGTCGGAGCTCGATCTCACCGGCGAAGGGCGCGAAGTGATCGAGGCCTATCGGCTGTTCGCTTATGACCAGGGCTGGCGCCAGCGCATGCGCGACGCGGTGCGCACCGGCCTCACCGCCGAAGCGGCGGTGGAGCGCGTACAGGACGAAACAAGACTCCGGGTCCAGCGCCTGGGCGATCCCTTGCTGCGCGAGCGGGCGCACGACCTGGACGATCTGGCGCGGCGGCTCTTGCGTCATCTCACCGGCGACGGCCATGCGGTGGAAAGCCTGCCGCGCGACGCGATTCTGGTGGCCCGCAATATGGGTCCCGCCGAGCTTCTGGATTATGGCCGCGAGAAATTGCTGGGCCTGGCGCTGGAAGACGCGGCATCGACCAGCCATGTCGCCATTGTCGCCCGCTCGATGGGATTGCCGCTGGTGTCCTCGCTGCCCGGCATCGCCGACAGCGCGCGCGCCGGAGATGCCCTGGTGCTGGACGGCGAAAGCGGCGAAGTGCATTTGCGCCCGCCCAGCGAGATCGTCGCGGCCTTTGAGGAGAAGCGGGGACTGCGGCGCCAGGCCCAGGCCAGGTTCGCCGCCATCCGCGAGATGCCCGCCGTCACCAAGGATGGCGTGCCGATCCGATTGATGATGAATGCGGGCCTGGAATTCGACATGCCCCATCTGAAGGAATCCGGGGCGGACGGGATCGGGCTGTTCCGCACCGAATTGCAGTTCATGCTGGGCGAAACCATGCCGCGCCTGGCGGATCAGTGTGCTTTCTACAAATCCATTCTCGATGCGGCGGGCGACAAGCCCGTGGTGTTCCGCACCTTGGACCTGGGCGGCGACAAGGTGCTGCCTTATGCGCGCTGGGAGCGGGAGGAAAATCCCGCTTTGGGCTGGCGCGCCATCCGCATCGCGCTCGATCGCCCCGCATTGTTGCGTTACCAAGTGCGCGCGCTTTTGATGGCGTCGGCGGGGCGCACCTTGCGCATTCTTCTGCCGATGATCAGCGATGTGGACGAATTCAACCGTGCCCGCGCGCTGGTCGACCGCGAGCTGGAACGGGCGCGATTGATGAATCTCACCCGCCCGACCCAGGTTCTGGTGGGCGCCATGCTGGAAGTGCCGGCGCTGGCCTTCATGCTGCCGCAGCTGATGCGCTCCGCCGATTTCGTTTCCATCGGCTCCAACGATCTTCTCTCCTTGGCCTTCGCGGTGGATCGCACCAATCCGCGCGTGGCGCGGCGCTACGACAATCTCAATCCCGCCTCGCTCACCTTGATCCGCCTGATCGTGCAGAGCGCAGCGGAGAATTCCGGCGACCTGTCGCTCTGCGGCGAGATGGCGGGAAGGCCCCTGGACGCGATGGCCCTTCTGGGCCTGGGCATCCGCACTTTGTCCATGCAGCCGGGCCAGATCGGCCCCATCAAGATGATGATCCGCAGCCTCAATCTGGGCGAGGTCTCGGCTTTCGTGGACCGGCTCTGCGGCCGGACCGATCATTCCTTGCGGACCCGGCTTTCGGCCTTCGCCGCCGAGCGGGGAATCATCCTGAAATAGGGCCTCACGCCCGCGCGGATTTGCCCTGAAAAAGCATGGACTTGCCGGCTTCGGGTTGTTCCGTTAGGGAATTTCGATATGATCCGCCGGGCCTGCTTTTAGCCGGAACCGTCCCGGATTCGTGCTGCCGGGGCCAGAGTTTTGATGACCAAGATAACGCCACTGAACGCTGACGAGAAAAGCGGCCGTCGCCGCATCCATTTGCGCGAAATTTCCGGGGACAGCGACATGCCCGCCGATACGGTGGGGCAGGAATTGCGCGCCGGGCGGTTGCGCCGGGGCGACGATCTGGCCACGGTTTCCCGCGACCTGAAAATCCGCAAGGACCATCTGGAAGCGGTCGAGGAAGATCGCCTCGAAAATCTGCCCGGCCGGACCTACGCCATCGGTTTTGTCCGCTCCTATGCCGGATATCTCGGCCTGGACGCGACCGAAATGGTCGAACGCTACAAACAGGAAATTTCCGGCCGCCACGACGATCACATGCCGACCGTGGCGCCGATCCCGGACGACCAACGCCGTTTGCCGCAAGGATGGCGCTTTGTTGCCGGCATCGTGGTCCTGGCCGTCGGTTACGGCGTCTGGCATTTGCTGTCGGCGGGTTCAGCGCCGCAGGCCGTGCCGCCGGCACCTTCGCTGGCGCCGCCCAAACCCGCCGCTGTTGCGCCTCAGCCTGCGCCGGCCGCCAATCCCGACCAGGCAGCGGTGCCTAGCCCTGCGATTGATAATTCTGCCGCCGCATCGCCGGAACCGGCCACTCCCAATGCTGCACCGGCGCCAGCCGCCGCAGCTCAGCCAACCGCAACGCCAAGCCCGGCGCAGACCAACTCGGCTCTCGCCGGCCAGGTTCCGGCGGCTCCGGCCGAGGCATCTGCGCCAGTAGCGAGCGATCCGGCAACGCCCACCGTTTATGGCAAAAACAACGCCAACCCCCGGGTGGTTCTCAAAGCCAAGGGCGATACCCATATCACCGTGCGCGGCGCGACCGGCACGGTCTATATCAACCGCAACCTGAAAGCGGGCGATACCTATCAATTGCCCAATGCCACGGGCTTGACGCTTTCGACCACCAATGCGGGCGCGGTCGAAATGGATCTGGACGGCCAGGCGATCGGGGTCGCCGGCGGCGTCGATCAAGGTGCGGAAGCCATTCCGCTGGACCCGCAAGCAATCGTCGACCGTTTCAAGCGTTGAAGCGGCGGCAGAAGGAACTGACATGAGCGTTCGTGCTTATCGCGATATTCACCGGCGCAAATCGCGCCAGATCATGGTGGGCAAGGTGCCCGTGGGCGGCGATGCGCCGATCACGGTGCAGACCATGACCAATACGGTCACCGGCGATGCGCGCGCCACCATTGACCAGATCCGCAGCATCGAAGAGGCGGGCGCCGACATCGTGCGGGTGTCCTGCCCCGACGAAGACGCCACCAAGGCGATGAAGGCGATCACCAAGGCCGCCACCATCCCCGTGGTCGCCGACATCCATTTCCACTACAAGCGCGCCATCGAGGCGGCGGTCAATGGCGCGGCCTGCCTGCGCATCAATCCCGGCAATATCGGCAGCGCCGCGCGGGTGCGCGAAGTGGTGCAGGCCGCCAAGGACCATGGCTGTTCCATGCGTATCGGCGTCAATGCCGGATCGCTGGAACCGGACCTGCTGGAGAAGTATGGCGAGCCGTGCCCCGAAGCGATGGTGGAAAGCGCGCTCAATCACGCCAAGATTCTCGACGACCTGGATTTCCGCGAATACAAGATTTCGGTGAAGGCCTCGGACCCGTTCCTGGCGGTCGCCGCCTATCAGGCGCTTTCCGAAGCCATCGATTGCCCGCTCCATGTCGGCATCACCGAAGCGGGCGGCATGATTTCCGGCACGGTGAAATCCTCCATCGGCATGGGCATGCTGCTGTGGAGCGGCATCGGCGACACCATCCGCGTTTCGCTGTCGGCCGATCCGGTGGAAGAAGTGCGGGTCGGATTCGACATTTTGAAGTCGCTCAATCTGCGCCATCGGGGGGTCAATATCGTCTCCTGCCCGTCCTGCGCGCGCCAGGGTTTCAATGTGATCGAGACGGTGAAGACCTTGGAAGAAAGGCTCAAGCACATCGCCACGCCGATGTCGCTGTCGATCATCGGTTGCGTCGTGAACGGTCCGGGCGAGGCCCGTGAAACCGACCTGGCCTTTACCGGCGGCGGCGCGGGCAAGGGGCATGGCATGATCTATCTCAACGGCAAGCCCGCCTATAAGCTCGGCAACGAAGACCTGGTCTCGCATGTCGTCGAGCTTTGCGAGAAGAAGGCCGCCGAAATCGAGGCCCAGCGCAATGGCACGCCGGAGCCGTTAGAAGCCGCGCAGTAGCGTGGCTCTATGATTCCCGCCGCGAAACTTGAGCGCCTGCTCGACCGCTTTGCCGCGATCGAAAGCGAAATGGCGTCGGGCGCGTCCGGCCCGGCTTTCGTCAAGCTTTCGCGCGAGCATGCGGAACTGGCGCCGGTGATCGAGACCGCGCGCGCCTATCGCGATACCCAGCGCCAGATCGAGGACGCCGATGCCTTGATCGCCGATCCCGCCAGCGACAGCGAAATGCGCGGGCTGGCCGAGGAGGAGCGCGCGGAGCTGCGCGACAGGCTTTCGGGGCTGGACCGCGAACTCAAGCTTCAGCTTCTGCCCAAGGACGCGGCCGACGCGTCCTCGGCCATCGTGGAAATCCGCGCCGGGACCGGCGGCGACGAGGCGGCTTTGTTCGCGGCCGATCTTCTGGGCATGTATCAGCGCTATTGCAGCCTGCAGGGCTGGCGCACCGAAGTCATGGACATGACCGAAAGCGATCTGGGCGGGATTAAAGACGCGACCCTGGAAGTGAATGGCCGGGGCGCCTATGCCAAGCTGAAATTCGAGAGCGGCGTCCATCGCGTGCAGCGGGTGCCGGTGACCGAAGCGCAAGGCCGCATCCACACTTCGGCGGCGACGGTGGCGGTGCTGCCGGAAGCCGAAGATGTCGATATCGTGATCAACGACAAGGATCTGCGCATCGATGTCTATCGCGCCCAGGGCGCGGGCGGCCAGCATGTCAACAAGACCGAAAGCGCGGTGCGCATCACCCATTTGCCCACCGGCATCGCCGTGGCCCAGCAGACCGAGAAGTCGCAGCACAAGAACAAGGCCCATGCAATGAAGTTGCTGAAGGCCAAGCTGTACGACATGGAGCGCCAGAAGATCGAAGGCGCCCGCGCGGCGGAGCGCAAGAGCATGGTCGGGTCCGGCGACCGCTCGGAACGCATCCGCACCTATAATTTCCCGCAAGGGCGCGTCACCGATCATCGCATCAACCTGACGCTCTACAAGCTCGACCGCATCATCACCGGCGACGAGCTTTCCGATGTGATCGACGCGCTGGTCTCGCAAGACCAGGCGGACCGGCTTGCCGAGTTCGAGGCGGCCGAGGCTTGAGCGCCTTCACGATCCGCGACCTGTTGCATGACGCGGCGGACCGGCTCGGCGAGGCCGGCGTGGAGGGCGGGCGGCTGGACGCGCGCATTCTTCTGGCGCGCGCCATGAAGATCAGCCGCGAGCAGTTGATCGTCGCCGATCGCCGGCCCAGCGCGGAGGAAGCGGCGGAGTTCCAGGCCATGATCGACCGCCGTGCCGTGCGCGAGCCGCTGGCCTATATCACCGGGCATAAGGAATTCTGGAGCCTGGATTTCCAGGTGGGTCCCGGCGTCTTGATCCCGCGCCCTGATACCGAAACCTTGATCGAGGCCGCTCTTGCACTTTTTCCCGACCGCATGGCTCCCTTGACCATCGCGGATCTGGGCACCGGATCCGGCGCGCTTCTGATCGCGGCGCTCAAGGAATTTCCGGAGGCGCGCGGCTTCGGCTTCGAGCGTTCGCCCGATGCCTTGCGCTATGCACGGTCCAATCTGGAAACGCATGGGCTCGGGTCACGCGCCGAAATCCTCGCCGCCGATTGGAGCGCGGCACCCGAGGCGGGCTTTGACCTGATCCTTTCCAATCCGCCCTATATCCCCGCTAGCGAAATCGACGCCCTGGACCCGGAGGTTCGGCTCCATGAGCCGCGCGCGGCGCTGGACGGAGGGGCGGACGGACTGGACAGCTACCGCTCCTTGGCCAGGATTTTGCCCCGGTTGCTGCGCCCCGGGGGAACCGCCCTGCTGGAACTGGGGCAGGGGCAGTTCGCGGCCGCGGAACCTTTGTTCCAGGACCTTCAGACGCACCCACCTGTGCCGGATTTGGCCGGAATCCTAAGGGTTCTGGTGCTGAAAAGGCCAAAATAGGGCTTGGAAAGGACCCCGGCGATGATTAGTTTGGCTGTGAAGGGATCGGAAGATTCCCCCTGCGGCGGCTTAAGAGCGGATCGCGGGGCGGCTCACGAAAGATGTGAGGCCGGACTGGGGATTCAAACGCGAAAAGAACGCGCCGCCAGATTGGCAGATTGCTGCATGCGGGTCGCGCGACCGGAACAGATTTTCAGGTAAGGGGTTCGATGAAACGCTCACGTAGAGGCGGCCGCAGGCCGCAGCACAGCAATGGCGGCGGCCATAACAATGGCGGCAGCCATGGCGGCGGCTTCAACCCCAACCGGACCTTCGATTCCTCGGGACCGGAGATCAAGATTCGGGGGTCCGCCAGCCATGTCTATGAGAAGTATCTGCAGCTGGCCCGCGACGCCAATTCGGGCGGCGACCGGGTGATGGCCGAGAATTATCTTCAGCATGCGGAGCATTATTTCCGCATCATGGTGGCCCAGCAGGCGCAGCAGGCCCAATATCAGGCCCAGCAGGCGGCGCAGAACGCCAACCGCCAGCCGGGCGAGCAGCCCGCCGGGCAACAGCCCCAGCCCGCGGCCCCCGGCAGCGCGCCGTCCTTTTCCCTGGCGGAAAGCGCCGCCGACGAGGAAGAGGGCGAGGACGCGGAAGCGTCTTGATTTTGCCCCCATCCGTCTGCCACGCGGGCAAGCCCGCTAGCGGACGTTCGGCACGCTGACGCTACCGAACTCCCCGTCATGGGCTTCGCCTTGCTGCCCGCTGCGCGGGCGTTCGGCCGGCAAAAGCTCCACCGGAGCTTTTGCTGATCGGCCTCGCGGGGAAGAAAGCCTCGGCCAAGGCGCGCTTCCCTGGGTGTGCTCCCCTTGAGACCTGAGTTCCTGTCCCCCATATCTGCCTGGAACGGCGCTCAGTCGAGGCCGTATCTTGATTGCCTGTGCCCGGACCATGGGGCAGGCGGGAGGCAGTATGGACATCGAAAAATTCACCGAGCGGTCGCGCGGCTTTATCCAATCGGCGCAGGGCCTGGCGCTTCGCTCGGGCAATCAGCAATTCACCCCCGAACATCTTCTGAAAGTCCTTCTCGACGATGAGGAGGGCCTCGCCGCGCGCCTGATCAAGGCGGCGGGCGGCAATGACGCGTCTGCGCGCCAGGCCAATGACCGTGCGCTGGCGAAATTGCCCAAGGTCGAGGGCGGTTCCGGTCAGGTCTATCTGGCGGGCGAAACCGCGCGGCTGCTGGATTTGGCCGAACAGACCGCCAAGAAGGCGGGCGATTCTTTTGTCACCGCTGAATATCTGCTTCTGGCGCTGGCCATGTCGGGAGAAACCGGCCGCATTCTGAAGGATGCGGGCGTAACGCCGCAGGGCCTCAACAAGGCCATTGCCGATCTGCGCCAGGGGCGCAGCGCCGACAGCGCCACAGCGGAAAATTCCTATGACGCGCTGAAGAAATATGCCCGCGACCTCACGGAAATCGCCCGCAACGGCAAGCTCGATCCTGTCATCGGCCGCGACGAGGAAATCCGCCGCACCATTCAGGTTCTGTCCCGGCGCACCAAGAACAATCCGGTGCTGATCGGCGAGCCTGGCGTGGGCAAGACCGCCATCGCCGAAGGCCTGGCGCTGCGCATCGTCAATGGCGACGTGCCTGAGAGCCTGCGCGACCAGCGGCTGATGGCCCTGGACATGGGCGCTTTGATCGCGGGCGCCAAGTTCCGCGGCGAGTTCGAGGAACGCCTCAAGGCCGTTCTCAACGAAGTCACCGCGGCGGCCGGCAAGATCATCCTCTTCATCGACGAACTGCACACCTTGGTGGGCGCAGGCAAGGCGGAAGGCGCGATGGACGCGTCCAATCTTTTGAAGCCGGCCCTGGCGCGCGGCGAGCTGCACTGCGTGGGCGCCACCACCTTGGACGAATACCGCAAATATATCGAGAAGGACGCGGCCCTGGCGCGGCGCTTCCAGCCGGTCTTCGTCAATGAGCCGACGGTGGAAGACACGATTTCGATTCTGCGTGGATTGAAGGAGAAGTACGAAGTTCATCACGGCGTGCGCATCACCGACGGCGCCATCGTGGCGGCCGCGACCCTGTCCAACCGCTACATCACCGACCGCTTTCTGCCGGACAAGGCCATCGACCTGATGGA
>JAFECO010000279.1 GCA_018242085.1 Pseudomonadota bacterium | reverse complement strand
GATGGTGCGCTTATAGTTCAGGTCCGAGTCATAGACCTGAATGCGGAAATTGCCCCGGTCGCCGACATAGACATTGTCCTGCGCATCCACCGCGATGGTGTGCGGGGTGTTGAACTGGTCCTGGCCGCTGCCGAAGGTGCCCAGCATCTTCAGCCAATGGCCATCGGGCGAGATCTTCACCACCCGGGAATTCTCATAGCCGTCGGGCACGAAGATGTTGCCCTTGCTGTCGAAGGCCACGTCCGTCTCGCGCCCGAACTCGCCCTTCCTGCCCACGGGGCGGCGGTTGAACGCCACGGTGGGATGGGCGTATTTGAGGATTTCCAGATTGGCTTCCAGATAATCGATCGCTTCGGGGGTGCGGCCCAGCCAGAAATTCTGCTGGCCCTTGGGGTCATAGCGCACGATCATCCCCGAACCTTCATCGACCTGCCAGACATTGTCATTCTTGTCGATGCGGATGCCATGGGCGAAGGAGGCGGCATAATTATGCGGGCCCCATTCCTTCACATATTTTCCGTTCTGGTCGAACTCCCAGATCATCGCCGCCGCGCCGCCCCGCGCGATGCCTTGCGGATTGGAGCGCGAATAGACGAACAGATGCCCCTTGCTGTTGGTGGCGACGCCCATGGTCTGGCCCATGGTGTAGCCGGGGATGGACAGCTGCATATATTTGTCTTCGACCACATCCAGCTTGGGATAGGTCTTTTCCAGCGCTTCCTGTTGGGCGCGGAATTCGGCGGTGCCGTTGATCCCCTGGGACTGGCCGGCGGCGGTGCTGGCCAGCAGCGCGCCCAGCATCGTCGCCAAAGTGCGGATTCTCATGGATGTTTCCCCCTTCAAGTAAAGTGGCGCGATAGTTTCACCCACGCCCGAACCCGTCAATCGGCGCGGCCGGGGTTGAGACAGATTGATACGATTGAAAGCGCTTTCGCGAGGGGTTCGCATCCGCAAAACATCGCGCGGAATCAGCCTGTCCGCGCGGGGAATCGCGCCGCGCCTGCGCGCCGCAGATTGACGTTGCGGCACGCTCCCCGCGACGCGTCAATCCGCCGGCGCGCTGTCCCGCGTGGCGGTGCAGACATCCAGCGCGCGCTGATAGGCATCGCGGGCGGTGGTGCGGGCCAGATACGCCTTCACCGCGTCATCCAGCACAATGCCGCCTGCCCGTTTGGACAGAAGCAGCGCATAACTCACGGAAATATCCGCCGCCGTGAACGCCTCGCCCGCCATGTACGGCGCGCGCTCCAATTGCCGCTTCACCAGGCGCATCCTTGTCCCGAAACCGCGCAAGGCCTGCTGGGCGGTCCAGTTCTCCCGCTGGTCCGGCGGCGCGAGGTGATGCGCGCCGAAGACATAATAAACGGCGGTCGCCAGCCCCGCTTCGCCCAGATGCAGAAATTGCAGATAGCCGGGATAGCGGGGATCGCTTGGCGCGGGCGCCAGCTCTGTCGGCCCGTGGCGCGCCATCAGATATTCCATGATGGCGATGGATTCGACCATGGTGACATCGCCGTCCGTCATCGCCGGAATGAAGCCGCCGGGATTGATCGCCAGAAACTCCGGATCGCTGTCCTTCAGCTTCTTGGACAGATCGACGGGCCTCAGGCGATAGGCCAGCCCCATCTCTTCCAGCAGCCAAACCACCCGCAAGCCCCGCCCTTCGCCGTAAACGGTAATCATGCCGTTATGCCTTAGCCCCTTCTTGCCGCTTCGATCTTGGCGACGTCGATCTTCTTCATCTCCATCATGGCATCAAAAGCGCGCTTGGCTTCGGCGCCGCCTTTAGCCATCGCCTCGGTCAAGACGCGCGGGGTGATCTGCCAGGAGACGCCCCATTTGTCCTTGCACCAGCCGCAGGCGCTTTCCTGGCCGCCATTGCCGACAATGGCGTTCCAATAGCGATCGGTTTCCGCCTGGTCGTCGGTGGCGATCTGGAAGGAGAAAGCTTCGCTCTGCTTGAACACCGGACCGCCATTCAGCCCGATGCAGGGAATGCCGCAAACCGTGAATTCCACCGTCAAGACATCGCCCTTCTTTCCGCTCGGATAATCGGACGGCGCGCGGTGCACGGCGGTCACCTTGGTGTCGGGAAAAGTGGCGGCATAGAAATTGGCGGCGGCTTCGGCGTCCTTGTCATACCAGATGCAGATCGTGTTCTTGGCGATGGTCATTGTCTGATCCTTTTCGCGTCTTGTGCCCCAAGACGTGGCCATGCTGGCACGCCCGCAAAGTTCCGCCAACCTTTCCAGGCCCGCTATTTCGGCAAATTTCCCATAAAGGAATTCATTTCCCGCTCCACCTCGGCCGCGTTGGAACGAAAAACTTCATGGTTCGCATACGGCAATCGGACAATGCGCGCGTTGGGGTTGGCCGCAGCGATAAAATCGATCTGTTTCGAGACCCATATTTCATTGGCCTTCGTGTCCGCCCGACCGCAATTCGGCTTGCAAGCGTGCGGCTGCGCGAAGATGGCAAGCATCGGAACATTATGGATGCTGGTATATTTCTGCTCCCCCAAAAGTACGGCATCGCCGGTTTGCATCGCACCGGGCGGGCGCGGCGGGCCATCGGGCTGGCCTTCAACCCGGTTCAACATGGTCTGCGCATCCCGGCTCAGTTGTGGCAGGTCATGCGCCATCAGCGTTCTCAGATGGGCTCGATACTGCGAAATCGTCGGCCGGTTGAGACCATGCTCCAGGCTCCGGCGCAGGTCGTTGGTGTCGAGCACCAGATCGCCTTCTTTCGCGTTGTAGAGGGCGTAAGGATAGGCCGCGTCCAGATATACCAGCCCCGCGATCTTTTCCGGGTGCCTGCTGGCAACAGAGCTGAGCTCCTCTCCGGCGATGGAATGCCCCACCAGAACCGGGCGGTCCAATTTCAGTGCCGCGATGACGGCAAGAACGTCATCGCCCAGACGGTCCGCGCCATACGCTTCGGGCGTGGGCGTTGGACGGCTGGACGCGCCAAAGCCGCGCCGGGTGATTCCGAACACATGGTGACTGCCGGCAAATTTTGGCGCGAAATCGTCGAAGGCGTGCGCCGTGTCGCCCAGGCCTGACAGGAATATGACGGGTGGCCCCTTGCCGCCCCAATCCAGCACTTCGAGCCTGATATGCGGGCCCACGGCGACAAAGCGAGTCTTGTGCGGCGAGCGGTCG